>JAQUVW010000002.1:0-255197 GCA_028693235.1 Candidatus Gastranaerophilales bacterium | reverse complement strand
GGCTTTTGAGTGGCTTTAGCTTATTCAATCTCCTACAATACTGAAAAAAACACAACAAACACATATACTATCCAAAACACATAATTATTACAAAATGTGAACCTTAAAAAGCAACAATGACGCGGGAGTTGGTTTTGCTCCTACTCCAAACAGAGGATATCTCTAAAGAAATATCACTTTTCTTCCGATGTTCATAATGTGAGGGCATTAAGCCCAATACCAAACCTCCTCCCCAAGTCTAGTAGCCGCCATTGTTGGACGGCTTTTTTTTATGCCCGTTGTATGAAAAATTACCCACTTGGCAGATATTCTTTTGTTTTTTATTATTTATAATCAAAAGATTAGTTAATATAAGCAGGATTAATTTATGAAAAGTTTAAAAAAAGCATTTACTTTGGCAGAAGTATTGATAACTCTTGTCATTATCGGCGTAATCGCCGCCCTCACAATACCATCACTTTTAAATAATACAAACAAAGAAGAATATAAAACAGGACTCAAAAAAGCATACTCGGCTTTAAACCAAGCATTAAAAACAGAATACGCATTAAACGGCAAAACCATAAAACATTACGACGACGGAGAATGCGATGGAAATCCGAGTTGTACTATTGATAAATTCTATTCTCAAAGAATGAATATTGTCAAAACTATGCCCTCCAGCGAAAGTAAAGCTTGGACTGGAGATGGAGAAATTACGTTTTACACAGCAGACGGCATTGCTTATTCGATTGACTCAAGTAGCACAATATACGTTGATGTGAACGGTGACAAAAAACCAAACAAAGAAACAACAAAAATATCTGAAATCAACGATGGATTTGAACTTTGGATACCTTGGTCAAACTATAGCGAATTTGAACATGAAAATCACATAAAAGCAGAAGGCCCCGCTCAAGCAATATTAAATAACAGCGATAGCGATGAATACGACAGAGATGGTGACAACGGTAGTGAAGATTAAATTTAATTCATTTTACAAAGGATTTTTCTTGGGTTGACCATTCAACCTAGGGTATAAAAAGGGAGTTTTTGACTCCTTTTTTATTATGAGCAAATAACGTTCAAAATCAACTTCAAGGGGCAACTTATATTCGATTTTATCTATAATTTTTCCACCTAATATTTTTAATGCCTTTTGTGCATTTTTGACTTCATCATCAACCTGTCGTGACTTATAGGCAACAAAATATCCACCTACTTTCAAATATGGAAGTGCATATTCTGATATTACATTCAAATCGGCAACTGCCCTAGTTGTGACAATATCAAATTTAGCTTTTTCTTTAAGATTTTCAACACGACCGCATATTGGCGTTATATTGTCTATATTTAAAGCAGTTTTAGCTTGTTTAATAAATTCTATTTTTTTGGCTATTGAATCTAATGCCACAACCTGAATATCGCAATAAGCCATAGCCACAGGAAGTGACGGAAAGCCTCCCCCCGTACCGATATCCAACATTCTTTGTTTTTTTTTGTTTGAATATTTTGATAAAAATAAATTTATCGCCAATGAATCATAAATATGCTTTTCAAACAGCACATCTACGTCCCCTTTGCTCATTAAATTTGTATGTGCATTATAGTTTTGGAAAAGAGTTGCAAACTTTTCAAATTTTTCTTGACTTACGCCATCTGGCTCCATCGCCAATTCCGTTTTTATTATATCAAAATTCACAAATTATCCCTTTTTAAAACTGTCAATTATTTCTATATACTTTTCTGCTCCAAGCTTGAAACGCAAATCGTCAATACGTGCTTTAACTCTTTGCATATTCTCCTCATTCGGCTGTTTCGTTATTAATTGTTTTGCAGCTAAATATGCTTTCAGAGCCTTTTCATTGATTTTTCTATTGTAATAAAAGTCGCCCAAGTCAAGATATGCTGAGGCTGCAAAAAATTTGTCATCCAATCTTCGTGCTGCACTTAAAGATTTGACCATAAAATCTAATGATTTTTGAGGATTTTTAATTTGAAAAATATGAGCCAACTTTGAATAACCAAAATATAAGCCTTCATAATTGTTTTGAATTTTATCGACTTCAATTGAAAGTTCATAATATTTTATAGCTTTTTCTGTATCATTTTGCTCTGATAAAATACTTGCCAGATTGGAATAGGCACTGGACAAAAATTCGTTTGTCGAAGAATCTTCCAAAGTGTTTATACATTTTGCATAGTATTTAGCGGCTACATCAAGTTTTCCGCTATCGTCCATTGACAAAGCATATTTAAAATAAGCTTCTGAAATAAGTTTGGCATCATCTGTTTTTTCTGCTTCTATTAAAGCTTTTTGGCAGTATGCAAGTGCTTGTTGCGAATTAGAATTATTATCCGAAAGTTCTGACAAATCCAACAAGGCTCTAACCATTAACTCCGGAGGATTTTTTGTTTTAGATGATATAATCTTCTCATATATTCTTTGTGCATCAGAAAATTTATAGCTTTCATTGTAAATTTGAGCAATGCTTAACAATATAGAATTTGCTTTAATAGGCTCTGTAGTTTGATATATTTGATATACTTCTTCAAAATGTTGCAGTGCTTTTTCTTTGTTTTGTGCCTTTTTATAGCATATTGCAAGTTTAGTTACAATCAACGGTTTTTTGATATCAAACATGGAATCCGTTTTCATTTCAAGGGCTTTTTTATAACTCAAAATCGCAGACGTATAATCAAATTGTTCTTCTGCTGATTGTGCAATTTGAATCCAATCTTCTAAAGATTCTTTATGAGAGGGAATTACTTCCTTTTCATTTTTAGATTTTTGCTCAAGATAATTTTGAAGCGGCATTTTATCATTAACTGATTTAATAATCTCATCTTCTTCATAAGTCCTTGTATTAAGCAATGCAAGTTCATCATTTGAAAGTTCAAACCGACGTGTTTTTTCAGGTTTAACTGATTTTTCAATTTTTTTTGGCTCAACTTTTTTTGAAATAACTATATTTTCAATAGGTTTGTCATAGCCTGATGTATTCAAATAATTCAAATAATTAAAATTTACATTATCTGCGTTTTTTTCAGCTTTATTTTGTGCCGTTTTATTCAACTTTTGCACTTGTTGATTATGATATTCTATTTCATCTCGCATCGTGCCTCTGGAGATAACGAGTTCCCTTTCTGAAGGCTTTTTAGGGAGCTGTGAGTCGTATAATTCGCTCAAGTAACTGTGGATTTTAATGCGTACATCTTCATCTGTGTTCTTCAAAATTTCATTTTTGACATAATCTTTCAAGTAAACAAAGTTGTTTTCTGAAGTTAAAATCATTCTACTTTTCAAATAATCAATATCTTCTTTTGTGGCAAAATTTTGCTCGATTATAAATTTATCCTCTACCCCGTGTCGAATTAACGATAAAAAGCATAACAACTTCAAAAATCTATCCGGAACTAAATCTAATATTTTAAATACCAAAAATTCATTGAACTGCTTATTACGCTTAGAAAACTCGTTCAACAAGTCAGACAAAGTTATGTGCAACAAGCTCATTATATTAACCATCATAGAAGCATATAAATAATGCCCTTTGGTATATTTGAATGCTTGCTCTACATAAAAAGAATTTTCATTCAATTTATTTTGCACAAGCAAATTCTCAAACTTTTCATTATTCAACAACTTTGTCATTGAATAATTTACCGCAATACCACCATCAATATCTTCAACATCAAAGGAACGAGAAGCTATTATTATTTTTATTTTTTCGATTTTTGAAAGATATTTTATAAAATCTAATATATTTTTTTGATTTTCACTTAATACAACCGTATTGTCAAAAGAATCTAAAATAAACAGCATTGGTGCATCAACTGCTTTTATAAAAGCGTGTATTTTTTCCGTAAAAATTGGAGTCACAATCTTGGGAAGTTGTATCTTATGCTCACTGTGATAATTAGCAAAATCAGCAAACAAGCCCAATAGCAAATCATCTAAATTAGTCGCTGCAAAATAATTCATCTTGAAAACTAAAACATCATTTTTCAACGCCTCTTTTAAATAATTTATCAGCGTAGTTTTACCTGACCCCATAAAACCATTCAAGACAAAGATTTTTTCATCAGAGCCTAAAAAATCAAATAAGTCTGAAAGAACTTCTATATTGTTCTCCAACAAAAACTTGTCCTCAAATGATGGATGAAATTTGGTCACAACACCCTCATTCAAAAAACGGCCGCTATTTGCCTCTGACATTTCTTTGTTTAAAAAATTATGCTCCATATTCCTATTTTACAATAATTCTCGTTCAAAATAAACCGTCATAAAATGTATAAACAACTATAACCCCTCCGGTAAAGAATAATAATTAATTTTTTGTTAATATTTAATGGTTTTCTGTAAATTGATTATATAAATATGTTAGTAATGATGAGATTAGTAAAATAATAAGGACAAGGAGAAAAAAGATGACAATTAGACCTTTAGCAGACAAATTGGTTATCAAAGTGATAGAAGATGCTGAACAAACTCAAGGCGGTATCTTTATTCCTGACAGTGCAAAAGAAAAACCTCAAAAAGGTGAAGTTATTGCCGTAGGACCCGGCAAAACAAACGAAAAAGGCGAAAAAGAAGATATGGGCGTTAAAGAAGGTGAAATAGTTCTTTTCGCTAAATATGCAGGTACTGACCTTAAAATGGATCATACCGAATATAAAATCCTTTCTATCAAAGACGTTTTAGGCGTTATTGAATAGAAATTTATTACTTTAAATAGAACAAACAATTATTTAGACAAAAAGGAGATTTATCATGGCTAAAAAAATAGTTTTTAATGAAGAAGCCAGAAAAAGCCTTATGAAAGGTATTGATGCAGTTGCTGACGCTGTAAAAGTTACAATCGGACCTAAAGGCAGAAATGTAATATTAGAAAAAAAATTCGGTGCACCTCAAATCGTTAATGACGGCGTTACTATTGCTAAAGAAATTGAACTCGAAGACGGTTTGGAAAATGCCGGTGCTCAACTTCTTAAAGAAGTTTCCTCTAAAACAAATGATGTTGCAGGTGACGGAACAACTACAGCTTCAGTCTTAGCTCAAGCTTTAGTTAAAGAAGGTTTGAGAAACCTAACTGCAGGAGCTAACCCTATCGGTATTAAAAGAGGTATGGACAGAGCTGTTGACGTTGCAGTTGAAGAAATCAAAAAAATGTCTACTCCTGTAAATTCTAAAGAAGCTTTGGCTCAAGTAGCTACAATTTCTGCAGGCAACGACAAACAAATTGGCGGACTAATCGCAGATGCTATGGACAAAGTCGGTCACGACGGCGTTATCACTGTTGAAGAATCGAAATCTACAGGCACAACTCTAAAAGTTGTTGAAGGTATGCAATTCGACAAAGGCTACATTTCTCCATATTTCGTAACTGATCCTGAAAGAATGGAAGCTGTTTTAGAAGATGCTTATGTACTTTGCGTAAACAAAAAAATCAACCTAATCGCTGATTTAGTACCTGTTCTTGAACAAGTAGCTCGTGACGGTCGTTCACTTTTAATAATCGCTGAAGATGTTGAAGGCGAAGCTCTTGCTACATTAGTTGTAAATACTATGAGAAAAGTTTTAAGAGCTGTTGCTGTGAAAGCTCCCGGATTCGGTGACAGAAGAAAAGCTATGCTTGAAGATATCGCTATTCTAACAGGCGGTCAAATGTTTACTGAAGAACTTGGCATTAAACTTGAAAACGTAACTGTCCAAATGCTTGGTCAAGCTAAACGCGTTACTGTTACCAAAGATGACACAACTATTGTTGTCGGTGACGAAAATAAAACTGCTGTAGCTGAAAGAGTAAAATTAATCAAAAAACAAATTGAATCTTCTGACAGCGAATACGACAAAGAAAAACTTCAAGAAAGATTGGCTAAACTATCAGGTGGCGTTGCCGTTATCGAAGTAGGTGCAGCTTCTGAAGTTGAGCTTAAAGAAAGAAAATTGAGAATTGAAGATGCTCTAAACGCAACAAGAGCTGCAAAAGAAGAAGGTATCGTCCCAGGTGGCGGCGTTGCTTTAATCAGAGTTCTTCAAGCTATGCAAGAAAAACAAGAAAATTGCCCTACTTGTAAAGAATTACCTGATGATGAAAGAATCGGCGTTAAAATTCTTATGGAATCACTTGATATTCCGTTATATTTAATCGCTAATAACAGCGGCGTTAAAGGCGAAGTTATCGTTGAAGAAGTTAAAAAACTCAAAGGTAACGAAGGTTATGACGCAATGAACGACAAATACGTTGACATGCTTGAACACGGCATCGTCGACCCTGCAAAAGTAACTAGAAGTGCCCTTCAAAATGCAGTATCTGTAGCTTCTATGCTATTGACTACTGAAGCTGCAGTTGTTGAACTTCCTGAAAAGAAATCAGCTCCTGCAATGCCTGATATGGGTGCTATGGGCGGCATGCCCGGAATGATGTAATTCGTTTTATTCATTTTGAACAAAAAAGGGAAGGCAATTTGCTTTCCCTTTTTGTTATATTTAAATATTAATCAATTCGTTTTTTTGCTTTTTTATAAGCGTTATCATGATTATCTATAGAAACAATCGTCACAAGCTTTTTATCATCATTTATTTTAAATAAAACTCTATAACCTTTATTCCAGTCCATTCCTCTAATACCACTTAAATCTCCGCTTTTGGCTCTAGAAGAACCATACGGATTGTTTTCTAACTTTTTTAAAGAGCGATATAATACTTTTAAATCAATACCGGATTTATTTAGTTTTGGTATATCTTCTTCAAGCACGCTTTTTGTAAACTTTACTTGATACTCCAAAAACTGATTCCTCTATATCTTTAAGTGAAACTAATTCATCGTTAGCTTCTTCTTGACTAGCTTCTTCTATACGTTCATTGTATTTTTTTATCGCCGCATCTATAGTTTGAGTAATAGCACCCAAAGGTACCATAAACCGCATTACCAACTGTCCATTTTTATTAGCAGCTATCCATCTAGCCGAAATATCATTAATTTCTCCTTGGGGAGCACATAAAACATCTTTTCCATTTGATATTAATACTAATTCTGATAATGGGGATTTGTAATCAAATGTATGTTTCAAATAATCTATTGCCATTTTTATATTTTTAAGACTGATATTATTATCTCTTAAATAGACAATTGTCTTAACTTCAACAATATCTTTAAAAGAATATAGTCGAACAGAACCTCTACCAGATGATTTTAAAACACTTGGGGAAGAAAGTCCTCTTTTGTCCCACATATTCAATTGAGAAACACTAGCACCCGTTAAAGAGGCTACAAAATTGGTATTAAAGGCTATATCATATTTATCACTCATATTAATATATTACCACAATTTGAATATATTTAAAGACTCCCTTTTATATGTTTTGTTTTTCAATTAACAGTTCTGCTTTTTTAACTTTATAAGATTGAAAAGCAGGTTCACTTGTCTGTTTCAAAAAAGAAACCAACAATTTTAACTCTTCTTTTGTCATTTCGTCTGAGTCAAGCCCTGTTGCATCCCAAATTCTGATAGGGAAAATGTCTGTTACTAATAGTTTTGCATACTCATCAACGTAAGACGGCTTATACGTTTTACCGTTTGTATATTGAATTGGAGTTGTGAGAACAAGATTATATTTACACTCATTCACTGCAAAATTCTCTTCAATTTGCTTTGATTGAACTTGCTTTAAATAAGCCTCACTATTTGAGATATCAACAATTGCGTGGTTTTGAATTTCATATCCGTATCCTCGCATAATCAAACCTTTTTCAGCGAAAGAAAGAGCTTTATCTCCTTCTGCCAAGTCACCATTATAAAAATTATCTACAGGTACCACTTTACCTGTTAAGCTAATATTATCGTACATTTTATTCCTTTCCATTATCACTTAACTTTAAAATATAAAACCATTTTGTTAGCACGAGGTTGAACACTTTCACTATTACCATACATTTTATTTACCAATGAAGCATTAAAGTTTAAGACAGAAGGTGCATAATCTGCCCCACCACTACCACGAGATACTTGATTTGTAACTTTAAAACACCCTGTATCATGACTTAAAGCTGCACCTGACCACGCTTCACCTACGATATTCGGCAAGCCGGCTTCTTTATACAATCCCGCATTTGCGACAATACCTGTCAATTGCATAAAATTCTCACACCTCGGAAGTTTAAACTGCCTGTTTTCTATATCTAACAAATAATACCAAGCAGAATTCGTAGCCGCATATAACTCGTCAACAGCAACAGCGTTAGCACTTTCAACTATTCTAAAAAGCTTCGGACTAACGTTACATATCACATTTTTATTGCTTATTGTATTTGTTGAATCTACATAACTATTAGCATCTGTGGTTAAAGTGCCTGAATTATATTGATTTAAAAGATATTGATAAGCTGATATATATATATTTCCGTCAAGCCAATTGCCGTCAGCAGGTTTCCAATCATCATTTTGAGCTTTATCAGAAATTTTAAAATCAAAAAGATTATCTGATATTTCATTTATCCTGTTAGTAACATAATTAACCATATATGCTTTATTTACTGAATGGACATCTATTGTAGGCTCCCCAACAGAAAAAGGCACATCTGCGTAGCCGTTTTTATCAGCAGCAACCTGTTCTTCAATCAATTCACAACGATTGTTTAGCAACGTATTATTATTGATTGTCATCGTTGTAAGCTGAGTAACCTTGCTTCCCTGAACACTAACAGCATCCAAGATAGACTGGTGAGCATACTCGTCATTGTTATGCACTGAAAGAGTATTTTGAATATTTTGACTCATTGTTAAAGGTATTTGTTGATTATTATCCGTAACCTCAACTTGTATTTCAGGCACAAGTCCATTTTCATCATTAAAATTGTCTGTCATATTTCACCTTTCACATTGTTTACTAATCAACATGCGTTTATTTTATCACTGCTTTTTAATATTTGTCAACTGGTGTTGATTTTTATTAAAGTTATGATA
This sequence comes from Candidatus Gastranaerophilales bacterium, assembly GCA_028693235.1. Taxonomy (NCBI): domain Bacteria; kingdom Bacillati; phylum Candidatus Melainabacteria; order Candidatus Gastranaerophilales; species Candidatus Gastranaerophilales bacterium. The sequence continues at coordinate 246,248 of JAQUVW010000002.1, read as the reverse complement.
TGATTTTCTGGAAGGGATTTTTAATCATGACTAATAAAAAAAGACTCGAGGATTTCGGCTCTACCATCAAACATAGAAGAACAGCCCTTGACTTATCAATTAGAGAACTCGCAAAATATTCAGGCGTCAGTGCAGCTCTGATTTCAAAACTCGAAAACGGACAAATGAAAAATTTTCCCAAAACTATTACCATTGACCTATTAAGCAAAGCTTTGAAATTTTATAATAATGAATTATTTACTTTAGCTGACATATTATGCACTCCTGAAAATACCGTTAAAGATTTTAATATCAATTGGCAAGAAAGTTTACGTGCCCTCCTTGCCACTTCTACAAACCTAAACGCTAAAAATATTGAACAATCTATCTACTTCATTCAAGGACTCGAAACCTTACAAAAAATAGATGATTTGTATTAAATTACCCCAAAACACAATCATTACATGCTTTCATCATATATTTACTTGAAAAATAAATATATTTTAATTATAATTCTCGCATAAAGAAGGAAAGGTTTTACTATGGCTAAAAATCAATTGCCTGAGGGCGTAGGCAAGAAAATAGTTGAAGCATTAAAAAGACAATCTGAAATTGAAATAAATCCTATCGAAGAAGAAATCGTTGAACCCCCTGTTATTAAAGAACAAACAGCAACTGCCGTTCAAGAAATCGAAGAACCGGTTAATGATAATTTAGAAATTTTTGAAGACGTAATCTCTAACGAAGTCACTAATAATATTGCTGCTTCTAATATTGATAGCCAAGAAAACTTTATTATTGAAGATAATGAGCCTGTTGTTATTCCGAATAACGACTCATCTCATTTCAATTTTAACGTCCAACCTGTTCCCCAAATTCAAGAAGAACCGGTTGAATCACCTATCAGTTACCAAGCACCAAAAGAGGTTAATATGAATAACGCAGAAAAAACTACTCAAGTTGACGTTCCTGCTAATGTCGCAGTTTTAAAAAGATTAATTTCTCAACTTCCTGCCGGCGTTACTAAACAAACAGGGGCTCAAATTATAAGACAAACTATAGAAGCTTTGGGCATCTCAATGAATCAAGTTCTACAAGAAGCTCAACAAGTTCAAGATAATTTGAATGGCTCAATCAAAGATTGCATGACTAAAGTTCAAGAATATAAAACTAATATTATGTATCTTGAAAGACATGCTCAAGACTATCAAAGACAAGTAACTCAAATTAATGACTTGATTAGCTTATTTGTTTTAACAGATAAAGTTAAATAATAGATTAATGCAAATCAAAAATATAAAAAGACGCTAATATGGCGTCTTTTTTGTTATAGCTTGTTGTTAACTCCGTAACCAAATAATGCAAAATCATATTTGATGGGATCATCAAGGTCAATATCTTTCAACACTTTTGTCAACTCAATTACCGCCCGCATATCATTGCTTGAGCGATTCAAAAGTCCTAATTTTCTTGAAATCTTTGCGACATGTGTATCCAACGGAATTAATAGTTCAGATTTTTCTATAAAATCCCAAATACCTAAATCAACGGCTCCATCTCTTACGAACCATCTCATCATCATATTTAGACGTTTCATAGCACTTCCTTTGCGTGGGTCCGGGAGCAAGAAATAAAACCCTTGAGTTACAGGCAAGGTCACTCTGGAATAAAAATAATCAACAATTCCTTGAAACATTCCTTCTACACTTCCTGTCGAATTGTATGAATATGCAAAAAGCTTCTCTAAAGAATTCTCTGTTGAATAAAGCTCTTTTAATATCAAAAACAATTGTTTAAAATCAATCCCTTTTGAAAAACGATATTTAAAATCATCAAAATCTTGATTTGCTTCATTAAAATTCAAGATATAATTATGGGGTTGTTGATTCATAATCGCAAACATATGACTTAGCTTTTCGATAAAAAGCTCACGTCTGCCATAAGCCATCACAGCAGCCAAAAAACCTGCAATTTCTACATCCTTTTTATCATTAAATCTGCGAGGAAATTGTACCGGGTCATCTTTTATAAAATCTTCTGTTTCATAACTTGATACGTATTCATCAAGCGAAATTTTTAAATTCATCGTAAATCCTTAAAATACAAATCAATCATATTATCGCATTTTTCCTCCATAATTCCACCTTTGACCTCAAGTTTAGAATTATGAATTTTTCGCAAATCGATTTTTGAGCCTAATGCACCATACAAAATATCATAAGAGCCGAAATAAATTTTTTCAATACGTGACTGGATAATTGCAGACGCACACATAGGGCAAGGTTCTAGCGTAACATACATTGTACAACCGGCTAAACGCCAATTACCCAAGTAGCCGGATGCCTTCTTGATTGCCAATATTTCTGCGTGTTGAGTCGAATCGTTGTTTTTCTCTTTTTGATTAAAGGCTTTTGCAATGACAACACCGTCTTTTGCGATTACAGCACCTACAGGAATGTCATTGTCGGACTTTAAAGCTTCGGATATAGCAAGCTCCATGAATTCAAGCTTCATGCCTGTTCACTTTCTTTAACCAAAGGCAGAATAACTTTTACCCAAAACTCGTTTTTAACACTTGATTTCAAATATATTGCCCCGTGCATAGCTTCGACAAGTCCTTTAACAATAAAAAGCCCCAAACCTGTTCCGCGAGTGGTTCGAGTCGTATCATCTTCGACACGAGTAAATTTTTCAAATAATTTTTCGAGTTTTTCTTTATCTATATAGTCAGCCTTATTGAACACTGTCAAAATTGCTCTATCATTTTCGACTTCAGCACTTATAACAATCGGGCTGTCTTCATAAGCATATTTTGTTGCATTTTCAACGAGATTAATGATAACTTGCTCAATCCTGTCCTTATCTGCTCTAACCAGTGGAAAATCAGCAGGAACAAGGTTTTCTACAATTCTATTTTCAACATTTCTTATTGACAAGAAAGAAGATTCCACAGTATCCCACAAATTTACATCTTCAAGCCTTATATTGAGCTTGGCACCTTCGATATCTGGTATAACCAATAAATCCTCAACCATTCTCGCTAAACGTTCAGACTGTTGCTTTATAACTACCAAAGATTTATGTTTCATAGCTTCATCAAGAACGATATCTTGCCTCAAAAGCCTTGATGTATAACCTTTTATGCTTGTTAAAGGGGTTCTAAATTCATGGCTTACGGTATCGACAAGATTGGAGCGAAATTCATCAAGATGTTTAAGTTCTATATTTTTTTGTTTCAATTTTTTATAAGAAACATTGATTTCATTAACCATTTTATTAAACTCTGAAGCCAAAAAGACAACCTCAGACGGAGTAAAGAAATTCATCAAAAGTCTGATTTGACGTTTGTAATTCCCCTTTGATATAGCCATAATACCTTTAAACAACTGTTTTATGTTTATGTATAGATAATAGGTATAAATCCCGACCAAAAGCAAAATGAAAGCAGCCGCAACAAGAATAGCTACAATAATCTTGGCTCTTGCGGTATTAATCGTTTTTTCCGTAATTTCATGCGTGGTATTCACGATAACAAGCAAATTTGTACCGCTTGCTTTCAAGTAAGCTAACGGTTGGTTTTTAATATCCCCATAAGTTACCGGAACATCTATTTCCAACTTGGACGGAAGCAATTTTTTTACATTTTCAAAGTCATCTTTTGAATAATTATGAGCAAATATTAAGCCGCCGGTATTGGAATCAAGCACATATATCTGACGCTTATCATTCTTTATGTTTTCAAAAATTTTATCCTTAAATTTTTCGACATCCACTGTCGCAACAAGATATTTGTCATCGTGGATTTTTTCTGCCAAAATCAAATCCTGATTTTCTTCATTATAATGCAATCTTGAAGGCTCTTTAAAATCAGCTTTAAGCTGGGACGGCATTATAATTTGCAAATCCTTAAAAAGATTTGAATTGATAACAACATCTTTCAAATAAACATCTTCGATATAATCATTAGGGAAATATTTTGTTGCGAGGACGACCTCTTTCAATTTACCCTCATCTGATTCAACGAGTGAATGAATATTATTTTCAATAGATTCTGCAATCATTTCAGCTGAATAGCTAAGTTCTCGTCTTATGCCGTGTTGATTGATATTATTGACAATTAGCCCTGCGATTACCAAAGGAGTAATTACAGAAAAGAAGGTAACAATTGCAATTTGTTCAACAATTTTTAATCTTTTAATTTTTTTCATTCTGCATCTTCTTCAAAAGGAGTTAGTTTATATCCGACATTTGTCACAGTATGCAAATACACGGGATGTTTGGGGTCTTCTTCTATTTTTTGCCTCAAGCCGCCGACATGAACTCTGAGCATTCTGACATCTTCATCTCCGTCATACCCCCACACCTCATTGAGCAATACAGCCAAAGTAACTGCATTATTAAAATGTTGCATAAGACAATATAATATTTCAAACTCTGTAGGTGTCAATTTTATAAGATTATTTTTAATTTCAGTTTCTAAAGATTCAGGAAAAAGCTCGATATCACCTGCTTTTAATATTTCACCTGAAGCAGGAGAAGATTGACTTTTAGGTGAATTACGACGCAAAAGAGCTCTAACTCTCAACAAAACCTCTTGGATATCAAAGGGTTTAACAATATAATCATCTGCCCCCGAGTCAAAACCTGATGTTTTATCACCAATAGTTCCTTTTGCCGTTAAAAGTAAAATAGGCATTTCAGGTTTAGTTTTCTTTATATTTTTGCAGACATCAAAACCGTTCATTTTAGGCATCATTACGTCAAGCAGAACCAAATCATAATTAGAGGCAATCGATTTGTTTAAGCCGTCCAAACCGTCCACCGCAGTATCTACAATATAACCGCTTTGAGCCAAGTCAAACTCTAGCAATTCTCTGATTTCATTATCATCATCAACAACCAATAGACGTTTTTGCATATACCCTCAACATTTGAGATTTACCAAAAAATAATCTCTTTCAATTTTAACAAGCACATTATCGCATAATTTTAATGTTTTCACAATGAAAATCACATGTTATGATAGTTGATGTGAAAAAGTTTGTAAAAACAGCAGGATATATAACACTCTCTTTGGGAGCTATTTCAATGCTTATTCCGTTTATATGGATGTTATTGATTTCCTTCATGATGCCTGAGCAAATATTTCATTATCCGCCGAAATTTATACCACACCCGTTTGTCATTGACAGCTACAAAAATGTATTTAACGCAATAGCAATAAGGCAATATTTTACCAACAGCATGATTGTTGCATTTGCAACAACTTTGGGGCAAGTGATAATTTCCGCCATGGCAGGATATGCTTTTGCAAGATTGAAATTCAAATATAAAGAACCTCTTTTTTTCCTTATTCTCATAACCATGATGGTTCCGCCACAAGTAAATATTATCCCTTTGTTTTTCATAATGAGAGAATTAAATTGGATTGATACATATCAAGCTTTAATTGTACCGGGGCTTTTCGGGGGATTTGGCGTATTTTTAATGCGGCAGTGGTTCAAATCTTTGCCTATGGAAATAGAAGAAGCCGCAAAAATTGATGGCTGCAATCATTTTGTAATCTTTTTCAAAATAGCTTTACCCTTAGTAATGCCGGGAGTTGTAACATTAGCTATATTCACATTTATAACCACTTGGAACAGCTTCATGTGGCCACTAATCGTGACAAACTCTGACGCAATGAGGACACTTCCAATCGGGCTTGCCAATTTTAAAGGAAGCTTTAGAGAAATTACTCAATGGGGCGAATTAATGGCTTATTCTGTTATATGCTGCATTCCTGTCATAACGATATTCCTTGCAGGAAAAAAATATTTCATTGACGATATGCTGGGCGGAAGCTTGAAAGAATAAATAGCACAATGGTCATAAAAATATACCTTAGTGGTTAATATCAATTTTTCATTTCTGCTTTAATATATAATGACAAACTAAAATATTCTCTATAAGTTTGCATAATGAATAATAACAGCGAGCATAGGTATATGTATAAAGTACTTTTTATTGAAAAAAACATATCAGAAACCGAAATCGATTTTCAAAATAATGATGAATTTGTCATGGACAAAATCACTTTTGAAGAAGTTTCTGATAAAATTAACAACTACCAACTATGTATCATAAAATTAAATACGTTGGAAAATAATGAACTGCAAAAAATTAAAAATATAATTCAAAATTATCATCACATTGATTTTTGGGCAACCAACAATAGTTGCACAAAAAACGATATCCTAAAAGCTTATAATCTCGGATTTAAAAACTTTATCCAACTACCTTTAGATAAAGATATCATTGTAAACAGCCTTAAAAAAAATAAGCTTAAAAATAATGAAAAATATGGTAATATCAAAATTAATTTCAGTGATTATCAAAATTCACAAATACTAATTGTAGATGACATGTGTATGAATATAGAACTTTTAAAAGAAGTTTTATCACCCTTTAAAATCACACCTGATTGTTATATGAAGCCTTTTGATGCGTTAAAAATTATCGATGAAAAAAAATATGATTTGATACTGCTTGATATTGTAATGCCTGGTTTAAACGGATTTGAATTTGCTGAAAAATTAAAACTATCAAATAAAAATAAAGCCACTCCTGTTATTTTCATAAGTGCTCTTGATAACATAAAAGTAAAAATTCAAAGCTACAATCTCGGCTCTTACGCCTATATCAATAAACCTATCGATATAAAAAGCACGAGAGTACAAATATATAATGCTTTAAAAATCAAAAGACTTCAGGATTCTCTTTTTAATGAAAAAGAAAAACTAGACACTATATTTCAATTTTCAAGAAGTGAGATTATTTTAACTGATAAAAATTTTAATATAATCTCTCAAAATCATCGATATACAATGAGATCTGTACAAAAAGCTTGCAATTTTATTGAATTAATAAAAGAAGATAACACAGAAAGCAACGTCTCGAAAATTAATGATTTTGCTACTCAAAACGAACAAAATTTAACCATAAAAATCAATTATCATAATGACGTAAACGGACATTTGATACCGGCTAACGCTTGCATCTCAAAGATATTTTCAACTTTAAACACCCTTGACGGATATTTAATTATAATAAATGACATTACTCAAGAAGTGCAAAACCAAAAACAAAAAGAAACTTTTATTGCCACTTTAACACACGACCTAAAAACTCCTATAAGAGCACAAATACAAGCACTTCAATTAATTCTCAATAATAAATTCGGCATTGTTGACGGCGAATTGGCTTCTATACTTAATGAAATTTTAAGCTCTTGTAAATTCATGCAACACATGACCGACAATTTGCTTACTAAATATAAAACTCAAAATGGGCACATGATTTTGACAAAAGAAAAAAAATCCATATACGACATAATTAAAAAAAACAGTGAACAACTAAAATATTTATTAGAACAAAAAAATCAAACCGTTAAAATTATAAATGAAACAAAATTTGATGAATTAGAACTCGACCCGCTGGCTATAAAAAGAGTGCTCAATAATTTAATTATTAATGCCTCAGAATATACCCCCGAAAATGGTACGATTACAATTAAAATTGAAGATGACAATGATAAATTGAAAGTATCTGTAATCGATACAGGGTGGGGAATTCCTGAAGAAGATAAAGATACGATTTTTGACGAATATATCTCTACAGCAAAACGCTTTCGCAAAGTCGGCTATGGCTTAGGGCTTTATATTTGCAAAAAAATAATTGAAGAACACAACGGAAACATCTACGTGAATAGCGAAGAAGGAAAAGGCACTGAGTTCGTCTTTACACTACCTCTTTCAAACTCCATTGTTAATTTCTAGTAGAAATTGTTAATTAAAGATAAATTTTTTCTGATTTTAAAAAAAAATGCATTAAACTGACAATATACAGGAGGTGCATTATGATAGATTTTAACCGCTTAACAGATTATACCCAACAAATTATCTATTTTGCTCAACAACTTATGTATGAATATCACAACACACAGTTAGAACCTTTGCATATTTTGTTGGCAATTACCGAAGACAAAGAAGGTATATCCAAAGACTATATGGAAGCATTGAAAATCAATAACGATAATTTCAAAAACAAAGTTATAGTCGATATTCAAAAACTTCCTCACGTTGAACAACAACAAGGTAGTCAACAGTTATATCTTTCAAGCAAAACCATCCAACTTTTTGATAAAGCTAAAGAAATAGCTGAAACTCTCAAAGATTCATTTATTAGCATTGAGCATATTCTTATAGCCATGACAGAGCTCTCGGGTTCTGATGTCCAAAATATTCTTTCAGGATATAAAATTGATAAAAATACGATTTTAAATGCAATGAAAAAAATAAGAGGCAACAACAAAGTGGACTCAAAAAATGCTGAAGAAGCTTATAAAGCTCTTGAAAAATATTCAACCGACCTAACAGAAATGGCGAGAAAAGGCAAACTCGACCCCGTTATCGGCAGAGATGAAGAAGTCCGCCGTATTATACAAGTTTTAAACAGAAAAACCAAAAATAATCCGGTTTTAATAGGTGAACCCGGCGTCGGGAAAACTGCTATTGTCGAAGGTTTAGCCCAAAGAATAATCAGAGGCGATGTCCCTGATAGTCTTAAAAACACAAAACTTGTAGCCCTCGACCTTGGTGCACTGGTTGCAGGTGCAAAATTCAGAGGCGAATTTGAAGAAAGACTTAAAGCCGTCTTAAAAGAAGTAGAATCTTCTAACGGCGAAATAATAATGTTTATTGATGAATTACACACTGTAGTTGGAGCGGGTGCAACAGAAGGCTCTATGGACGCAGGAAACCTTCTAAAGCCAATGCTAGCAAGAGGACTGCTAAGATGTATCGGTGCAACAACAATAAATGAATATCGCAAATATATTGAAAAAGACCCCGCACTTGAAAGACGTTTTCAACCGACAATGGTCGAAGAACCTTCTGTCGAAGATACGATAAGCATATTGCGTGGATTAAAAGAACGATATGAAGTTCACCATGGCGTAAAAATCAAGGATGCTGCTCTCGTCGCTGCTGCAAAATTTTCTGACAGATATATCACCGATAGATTTTTGCCTGATAAAGCTATAGACCTAATTGATGAGGCATCTTCTTCTTTGAGAATTGAAATCGACTCCATGCCGGAAGAACTCGATAAACTTGTTCGTCAAAAAATGCAACTTGAAATTGAAAAAGAAGCATTAAAAAAAGAAATGAACGACGAAAATAAAACTAAAATTGAAAATATTAATCATATTTTAAGTGAAATAAACACAAAAATTACCGAGCTAAAAACCCAATGGGAACTTGAAAAAAAGTCAATCAAAGGCGAAGTTGCAATAAAAGAAGAAATCGAAAAAACCAAAATTGAAATTGATAGAGCTGAACGTAAAGCCGATCTTCAAAAAGCAGCAGAATTAAAATACGGCAAGCTTCTTGAACTTGAAAAAGAACTCAAACTTGCCGAAGAAAATAAAGAAAACAAAACCGAAAATCGTCTTTTAAAAGAAGAAATTGACGAAGACGATATTATGGAAATAGTAAGCAAATGGACAGGTATTCCGGTAACAAAAATGGCTGAAAGCGAAGTCGAAAAGCTTATTCGATTGGAAGAATATCTTCACAAGCGAGTAATTGGTCAAGATGAAGCAGTGAATGTCGTTTCTGACGCCATAAGGCGGGCTCGTTCAGGCTTAAAAGACCCTAAACGCCCGATTGGTACTTTTATGTTTTTAGGACCGACAGGCGTCGGGAAAACAGAACTTGCAAAAGCCTTAGCAGAATTTATGTTCAACGACGAAGATGCTTTGATAAGAATTGATATGTCCGAATATATGGAAAAACATACCGTTGCAAGACTCATAGGTGCTCCTCCGGGATACGTAGGATATGATGAAGGTGGTCAATTGACTGAAAAAGTCCGCCGTAAGCCCTATTCTGTCGTGCTTTTTGACGAAGTAGAAAAAGCTCATCCTGATGTATTTAATATAATGCTCCAAATTTTTGACGATGGTCGTTTGACTGATTCAAAAGGTCGTACAGTGGATTTTAAAAACACCTTAATTATCCTTACGAGCAACATCGGAAGCGACATTATTCTTGAAAACACATTAGAATCAATGATGTCTGAAGAAAAATATGACCAAACTAAAGAAAAAGTAACTGATTTATTAAAGCAACGTTTCAGACCTGAATTTTTAAACAGACTTGATGAAATTGTGTTCTTTAAAGCTTTAACCTTGGCACAACTAGGTGGAATCGTTGATATTCAAGCAGCCCATCTTCATAAATTACTAGCGGAAAAAGATATAGCACTTGAATTAACTCCTGATGCAAAGGAATTACTTGCAACAAAAGGGTTCAACCCGCTCTATGGAGCACGTCCATTGAAAAGAACAATAAGGCAATTAATCGAAAATCCTTTATCAAAAATGCTATTAGAACAAGAAATCAAATCTCATGACAAAATTGTCATTGGTGCAGACGGAGAAGAACTCACTTTTAAGGTGAAAAAATAAACAACAAAATACCGAAGCTTTAAAACTTCGGTATTTTTATAATAAATTGATTTTTTGTAATTGTATTAAAATTATATCTCCATAGCTTTAATAATATCATCCAAGTTTGCAGATGTCTTTTTAACCTCTGCAGCTGAATATTTAATCGCACTATCAGGGTCTTTTAAGCCGTTTCCCGTCAAAATGCAAACGCATTTTGAACCTTTTTCAACAAGACCTTGAGAATGAGCTTTGATTAAACCGGCAACAGATGCAGCTGAAGCTGGTTCAGCCAATATACCTTCTGTTGAAGCGAGCATTTTGTATGCTGCAATAATTTCTTCATCAGTAACAGAATCAATTTTTCCTTTTGATAAATCACGAGCACGTTCTGCTTTTTCCCAGCTCGCAGGATTACCTATTCTTATAGCAGTTGCAATGGTTTCAGGATGTGTAATCCTTTCACCTTTTACAATAGCAGCAGCTCCAAGTGCCTCATAACCCATCATTTTTGGTAAATGAGTCGTCTTCTTTGCAACAAACCATTCTTCGTAGCCCTTGAAATAAGCTGTTATATTACCTGCATTCCCGACCGGAATAAAATGATAATCAGGAGCATCGCCAAGTGCTTCAACTATTTCAAATGCACCTGTTTTTTGCCCTTCAATTCTATATGGGTTTAAAGAATTTACAAGTGTAATCGGATAGTTATCAGAAATTTTCAAAACCATTTCCAAAGCTTCATCAAAATTGCCATCAATCGCAATGATTTGAGCCCCGTACATCATTGCTTGAGATAATTTACCAAGTGCAATATATCCGTCAGGAATAAGAACAAAAGTCTTCATGCCGGCCTTAGCTCCGTATGCAGCGGCAGCAGCACTCGTGTTACCTGTTGAAGCACAGATAATAGCTTTTGAACCTGCTTCAGCAGCTTTAGAAACAGCCATTGTCATACCTCTGTCTTTAAAGCTTCCTGTAGGATTTGAGCCTTCATATTTCAAGTATATATCTGCATCCAAACCGATTTTTTTTGCCAAATTATCAGCTTTAATCAAAGGGGTATTTCCTTCGTTAAGAGTAACTACAGGAGTCTTTTCAGATACCGGTAAAAATTCTCTGTATTTGTTAATTAAACCTTGATAATGATTTGCCATAATTTTATTCCTTTTAATTTTAATCCATAACTCTAATTAAACTGTTTATTTTGTTGATAGAACCTGATTTAAGCATAGCGTGAAGTGCATCTCTAACGTCAGATTCTTTGCTTTTTGCCGTAATAACAATGATTTCAGCTGTATTATCCTCTTTAACTCCGTTTTGAAGAATATTTGATAGGTTCAAATGATGTTGACCGCAAACCGTTCCGACAGTACCGATTACGCCCGGGGTATTTACAGCATTTAGTGAAATATAATATTTATTATAAGTATCTTTAATATCGAGTTGTTCAGCTTTTACTTCATGGTGACAACGCATCATCGGAAGCGGATAATCAGATTTATTAATTTCTATTGCAAGAGCTAAAATATCCCCGACAACAGAACTCGCCGTAGGCATTTCACCAGCCCCGGGTCCTGTAAACATAACTTCACCGACAGGGTGTCCTTTTAACATAACAGCATTTGTGACCCCATTTACATGAGCCAAAACAAGGTTTTTATCAACAAGCATTGGGTGAACTCTTACATCAACCTTATTATCTTCTGTGATTTTTGCAGTCGCAATCAACTTTATTTTGTATCCAAACTCACGAGCGAATTCAATATCTTGAGCAGAAATTTTTGTAATTCCTTCTCTATAGATTTTGTTGACATTAACTCTTTGATTAAAAGCAATTGTCGCCAAAGTTGTAATTTTGTACGCTGCATCAAATCCTTCAACATCACCTGTAGGGTCAGTTTCAGCATATCCTAAATTTTGTGCTTCTTTTAAAACTTCTGAATAAGAAACAGGAGCTTCGTCCATTTTTGTCAAAATATAATTAGTAGTTCCATTTAATATTGCAGAAATTTCATTAATTTTATTACCTGCAAGAATAGTTTTTATAGGCATTATAATTGGGATACCGCCCGCAATAGCTGCTTCATATAGAATAACTACATTATTTTCTTTTGCAACTTGAAAAAGTTCTTCGCCATGTTTTGCTAAAAGTTCTTTGTTTGCAGTAACAATATGCTTGCCGTTACGCATAGCCGTCTTAAGGATATCGAATGTAGGATTGATACCACCTACGACTTCCACAACCACATCAATTTTCGGGTCATTTGCTATCGTCATCGCATCATCAGTCAAAAGCGTTGTATCAAAATTTTCAATATTTCTTTTTTTATTAATATTTTTTACCGCAATTTTTTTGATACAAACCTGTTTAAAATCTTGTAATGTTTTGAACACACCTGTTCCAACAGTACCTAAACCGATTATGCCGATGTTAATTGTCTTCATAACTGCTCCTCGTAGCATTCTCACCCTTCTATTAAAGCATAAAACGACAATTTTTTCGACCCGAATAGAATATTTATAGTCTATTCAACGGACATCAGTCCCAAAAAGTACGTCCACCTTGTTTAACATTTTTGAAAGATTCATAATTCAACTTGCTTTGTGAAGCGAATGTATATCCACCGATTTCTTTCAACGCACCGAGGTTTGTAACTTGTGTGCCCTCAAAATTAGCATTGCCATTTATCTTTTTGATATGTTTAAACATTTCATTTTCACTTATACCCAAATCCTCGTATGTAAACTCTTTCGCGGCTTTTTGGAATTTTGCAAGTTCAAGCATTCCATCATCAAGCTCTTTAACTTCTATACCAGAGGAACGTAAAATGTTTGCATAATTTTTGTTTTGAATATCATCAGCTGAAATTTCTTTAGCAATATTCAATACATCTTGTCTGCGTTGAAGATTTTGAAATTCGCCTTCAAAACCACTTAAATTCTTTTCTTGAGCAAGAGTTTTTAAAGGCTCCAAATAACTCAAGCCAAAATTTGAATTATGATTTCTGTCACGAACCTCTGCAATTTTATCTTCGCCTTCTAAACGAACGGAAAGCTCGGGATTGTTTTTATCCATCAAAATGAAGAAATCACCGTTTTTAAGATATTTTGAAGCGAAATGCCCTTTTGTGCACCAAGCCTCGGCACTAATACAATTTATAATTTTAAGATTTTTATCGATATGCTCCGGGTCATGTTCAAAAGATGGAACCCTCACCCAATACATTCTTCCGTTGGTGGACTGGTCGGGAAATTTTTCTGCAGCATTGAGCATTTTTTGTTTAAGATTATGATTGTACTTTTTAGGAAAACTAATATTCGCTTTTGGATTTTTTTCTAAAATAACATCAATTTCGTTTAATGTTTTTTTCATAGATTCAGTATCAAAAAGCGGCGGGAAATTTTTCGTATCAGGATACAAATCTTTCGTTATAGAGTCCGCAACATACAAAGCTAAAGTTGGATGGTCCAACATAAATCTATCAGAAAACATATATTGGCGCCATTCCGTCAGTCTTTTTTCCCTTTCTTTAGAGTCAAGTTCGCTTTCACAAGGATAAGAATCGGGCTTCATTTTTTCCGACAAACTTGTTCTTGCCCAATCTTTAAAATCTTCCTGATCCTTGAACTTTTCCAAAGGTGCCTTGAAATAATTAGCACTTAAAAGCTGATATCCATCAAGTTTATTCTTTTTTATAGCACCAAAGGAAACCGTATCCGCATTAAGATTATATTGATACTTTAAATCTGAAGAAGGAGTCTGTTTTTGTCTAGCTCCTGAATTATAATTTTGTATTGGGGCAAAAGAAATTTTCATATATCCATGAAATAAGAACGTATTTATAATTGCCCTTAGCTAAACAAATTGTAATGAAATTTAATATTAAAAAATTTACATAATAATAAAAATTTGATTTAATACATTTGTGTTAAAACTCAGCAAATATCAAAAGGAACCGTTATGTCAAACGAATCTCGCCCGCAATGGACATCTAATATTTCATTTATAATAGCAACCATAGGAAGTGCCGTTGGCTTAGGCAACATTTGGCGTTTCCCTTATGTAATGGGACAAAATGGGGGTGCAATTTTTTTACTTGTATATTTAACTCTTATCTTTACTATTTGCATTATTCCTTTAATTTGTGAACTTTTATTAGGGAAAACTTATCAAAAAGATAACGTTGGTTCTTTCGGTTCTGTTAAGCCAAAGTTCAAAATATTTGGCTGGTTATGCTCAATAACAGCTATTTTAGTACCGGCATTTTATTTTGTTGTAGGGGGCTGGATACTCAATTATATATGGATTTATTTGATTAACACGCCGCCTGTTAATTACTCAGAATATTTTGGAACATTTGTTGCAAAACCATATTCGCCATTATTTTTTACTACACTTTTTATATTTTTGACCGCTTGGTTTCCGTTCAAAGGAGTTAATAAAGGTATTGAAAAAGCCAATAATATAATGATGCCGATATTTTTATTAATGTTACTGATACTGGCGATTACATCTTGCACACTTCCACATGCTAAAGAAGGGCTTGAATTTATGTTCAAACCTGATTTCACTAAAATAAATATAAAAATGATTTTACTTGCACTCGGACAATCTCTGTTCACGCTAAGCATAGGAATGGGTGCATTAGTGACTTATGGAAGCTACCTGTCTAAAAAAACTAACATTTTTAAATCTTCTTATATATTAATAATTTCAGACACTATAGTTGCTATTTTAGCAGGAATTATGATTTTTCCTGCAGTATTTTCTTTAGGACTTACCCCCACGGCAGGTGCTAGCCTTGTTTTTATAACACTTCCGAAAGTTTTTGCAAGCTTACCGTTTGGAAATTTTACTGCTATAACTTTTTTCATACTACTTTTTTTCGCTGCTATAACTTCCGGTATAAGTCTAATTGAAACACCTATTGCTACCTTTCATGAAAACTTTAAAATTTCTCGACAAAAAGCAACCGTGTTAATTTCCTCTATAATATTTTTATTATCTATTCCCGCAACTCTTTCTTTTGGAGTTCTTGATTTTCTAAAAATAGACGGAAAAACAATTTTTGACCTGTTAGATTTTGTAACCGCAAATATATTAATGCCACTAAACACAATCATAATCTGCATAGTAGTAGGTTGGTTTATGAAACCTGATTTCTATACAATGTTAAAAAACAAACCCCTTGCATATATATTTAATATAGGATTAAAATTTATCGTCCCGATTTTATTAATACTATTATTATTATTCGGCTTAAATATAATAAAACTTTAATGGGGTCGATTGCTTTAAACAAAGGAATTAAGAACCAAATTGCCCCTAAAAGCATGTGCCGATTGAATTTACATGATTTGAATATTTTTCGACTACATTTTTATACAAAAGTCTTTTTTACTTACTCTTACAAGGTTACGCAGAAATGTTAACCTTTGTAACGAAAAGACCCTTTGTTGAAATCAAGCATTTTAAAATGTTTTTATATAAATGTGAGATATAAAAAATATAAAAAAGATATAAGGAGTATTCTATGAACAATCTATCAATCGCAAAAGTCGGACCTCAATTCGGTTATGAAACAGCAGGTTCTGTAGCAATGAATCCGGCAGAAACAGCAGGTTCTGTAGCATTTGTAGGTGCAGAAACAGCAGGTTCTGTAGCAGCAGCTCCTTCAACAGGTGCTTCATCAGGCGGTTCTTCCGGTGGCGGTTCATTCAACGCAGTTGCATAACAACTTTTAATTTTCAACAAAAATGCCTTCTTTTATAAACAACAACAAACGGAGTAAATCATGAGCGATTTAAAATATACCAACTATATGTTGGTTAGTGCATTGATTTTAATATTGGTAACAAGCATATGTGTCATAAATTTCAACTTAGGTTGCAACGTAGAACTAGATACTCAAATAATCGCAGCATTTAATGCTTAATAAACTTGAAGGAAATACACAAAAAAGAGGACTGAAATCAGTCCTCTTTTCTTATTCCAATATTGTTAATTATGCTTGAGATTTAGCGTAACAATCTTTGCAATAAACTTCTTTTCCCGGGATAGGTTTGAAGGGAACTTTAGTTTCGCAACCACATTTAGAGCATGTCACATCATACATTTTTTTTCTGTTTTTTTGTCTTCTTGCTTTTCTGCATTCAGGACATCTCTTTGGTTTGTTGACAAGCCCTTTTTCAGCGTAGAATTCTTGTTCGCCTGTTGTAAAAACGAATTCACAACCGCAATCTTCGCAAATGAGCTTTTCTTCTTGGTACATTTTGGCTTTCTCCTTAATTGAGTTAAACTTCGTAAATAATTGGAAATAGGAATTAAGAGTTTAATTACTAAGTTTGTTATCTACTTTTTATATTGTAATTGTATTTTTAAAATTTCGCAAGAAAATAAAATAAATATTTCCTTTTAATACAAAAAATAGCCCGATTGGGTTGCCCAAAAAGTATAAAAATAACTATAATAATTTATAATAAAATATTACAAATGATAATTAACCGAGTTTATATGACTATTACAATAGAAAAATTCACCGTGAATACAAAAGGCTTTAACGACATAATCGATATCACGAACAAAATAAATACATTTGCGATGCGACAAAACGCAAAGAATTCAAATGTTTGTATATCAGTTATAGGAAGCACGGCAGCTATAACAACGATGGAATATGAACCGGGGTTAATTAGAGATTTACCGGAAATTTTAGAAAAAATAGCACCTGTTAACAAAGATTATTTTCACGACAACAAATGGCATGATGGCAATGGTTATGCCCATTTAAGAGCTTCATTAATAGGGAATTCTATAAATCTTCCGGTAGAAAACAATCATCTGCTACTCGGAAAATGGCAACAAGTTATTCTGCTTGATTTTGATAACAAGCCACGAACAAGACAAATTATAGTTCAATTTATAACATGATTGAGTTTGTAAATATTTGTAAAAATATTTACAAAAATTTACTCAATTTTGGAGAAAGCAATTCGTGTAAAGTTATGTAAAAATTAGCAAATACATGTCCTAACATGTAGCAATAACATGGATTTTCGGGAGTTTATTTTAATATAAGATATATTGTGTTCAATGAGGGAATTATGATAAAACCAATCGGCTCTTCTACCAATCAAGCGACTGCACTTGCTTTTAAGCAAAATGAAACTGAAGAAAAACAACCTTCAGTCCCACACGGCGACGAAGTAATAGTAACAAAAAGAGGCAAAACGCCTCCGCTTACTGCTGCAAGAATCACTGCTGATAAGTTTCAAAATGCAGTAACCGTATATCCTATCAAAGGCTTTAAAGGTAGTAAAAACGCAAATTTCTACGAATTTTTAACAATGGGAATGTGGCCTTATTTGACAGGTAGCTTAATGATGATGGCTACATCTAATCTTGTATCTAAACATTTCTCTCAAAATGCAGCTAAAAGTGCAGCTAAATTAGGCAAAAAGATGGCTCTTGGAGTTGTTTTATACGGAGCTGCTAAAAATTTATCTAAAAAATTAATCGAATTGCCGGTCAAAGCTAAATACGGCGTTGATATGAATTTGGCATATAAAAAACAAGTAAACGAACTCCCTGATTCAGTTGACGATAAAGATTTAATAAGCAATGAATACCACAAAGTATTCGAAAGTGTTGATTTCCCTCGCTGGGACTTACTTTATGATAACAAAAATTTCGGCGAAAATCGCAATAGTTACTACGATAAAGTAGCTAAGAAAATGGGCTACGGCGAAAATCTACAAGATTCAGACCAAATCGTTAAACCTAAAATTAAAGAATTGGTAACCAAAACAAGAACTTTCTCAACTCTTTCTTCATATTTATGGGCAGGAACTGCAGTTGCATTCGCAATGCAAAAACCTTGGGAAAATTTAAACATTGCCCATCTTAAAAACTTTAACAAAGGAACTATGTTCAGCAAGCCAATTGAAGAAACTATTAAGGCAAGCAGATTGACAAGAGGGCTAAAATCTATTGGAAAAACCGCAAAAGAAAGTGCCATTCAACTATGGCAAGGTGGCGAAAATAAAATTAAAACTTGGGGAATTGCAGGTAAAGCATTACTTCTTTCCGCAGTAGGCGTCACATTGCTCGGCAATATAATAACTTTAACAGACCCCGCCAAAAATGCTGCTAAAAAAGCAGCTTCTACCCCAATAATCGACGACAGCAAAGAAAAGGTGGTATGCTAAAATGACAGATTTACTTAATAACTATCTAAATCAAAATAAACAACAACCGGCATCTCAACCTTTACCGGCAATTAAAATTGACTTAAATACAGCCAATAAAATTAAACCGCTGGAAGGCAGAGGTCATATGCTTCCGAGCAGATTGTTCTCATCTCCTATTTCTTACGCTAAAGATTTAAAACAAGATATCGTAAATATTAAAAAAGGTGCTCAAGGTAAAGCTAATGACCACGAACTAGGCAGAATGAATGACTTGGCTATGAAAGCAGGTTCCTTAGGACTTGCAGCATATTTATTCGTAAAAAATCCTTTAAAACTTAAAAAAACAATGGAATTTGTAGGCTTTGGTTCTTTCTTTGCTTCTATGGCTTTATGGCCAAAACTCGCTATTCAAGCTCCTTTAAAAGCAAAATTCGGCGTTGATATTCACCAAAAATATGAAGACAGCTACGGCAGAAAAAAGACCTTCTTCCAAGATCCTCAATACGTTCCTTGGGATATGGTTTCTAAAGAAGATTTGAATAAAATGGGCGACAAAATGAAAGTCCCTACTGATATCAAAAACAGAGACGAAGTCATTAAACAAAAAGCTCAAAAAATAGCTGTTCAAGGAAATACTTTATGGATGGCAACAGCCGGTCTAGCTACTCCTTTGATGAGTGCTTTAGGCTGTAGCGTTGCTGAAAAAGCTATTGGAAAAGCTCAACAAAACGCAAGTTTGTCAAAGGCTGAAAAAGCACTTGATAAACATATAGAAGCATTTACTCCTGATTTAGTTTCAAAAGCTACTCAATCAACATACGTAGCTCACGATAAAGATGCCGCAAAAGCACTTGATGCAATATTTACAAAATCAAACTCTGAACAATTAACACCTGACATGATTAGAAAAATCTCAAAAATCATCAACTCAGATTCTGACATTGCACTAGGCGATGCTATTGAGAAAGAACTTTCTCAAATGGCAAAATCTTCTGTAAAAGTAAATGACGGTTTGATTGCAACTTTAAGCCAAAACAAAGCATTAAAAGGCTTTACTGCTGAACAAATCAAAAATGCAATGGGCGACATAACAGAAATGACACCTGAAACCACTTCTGTAATATCTAAAAATCTTGCAAGCTTAATTCCAAGCACATCAAAAGCTGTTGATGCAGAAGAAGCTGTTGAAATTTTGACAGATGTATTTAACAGTGCAGCTTCTGAACCTGTCGGCAAAGACTTCGCCCAAAGATTATTTATGAACAACAGCAGTGATTTCAAAGTTTTGGGAATGAACAAAGAAGCTGTTGAAAACTTTATCAAATCACAAGGTGAAGGATTTAAAATAACTACAGAAAATGCTGAAGCTTTAGCTAAAAAATTAAGCGGTTCTTTAGGTCAAAGCAATATACTTGAACTTGAAAGAAACCAAAAATCAATAAGTGACGCAATTGAAGCAACTATAAAAGGACAAAGCGGCACAACTGTTGGAGAAGCTAAATCAGGCATTAAAAAATTATTCCAAATGGTTGATGGTTTCAACTTCAACAAAAAACCTTTAGATAAATATATCAGTGTAAATGTAGGCGACCAAGCAGAAACATTCATTGCAAACCAATGGGGCAAAGTAAATAACCAATTCTTAAAATCAATTGGTATTAAAGGAAAAGACTTAGAAATAGCCAAACTTGGCAATAACCAATCAGTCGCTTTGATTGATACAAAGCTTAAAAAATTAGCTGAAAACCCTGAACAATACAAAAAGGCAATGAGTGAACTTTCTGAATCAATAGCAGAATACGACAAACAATTATCAAAAGGGCTTCAAGATAAAATAGGCACTGCGGTTGATACAATATACAACCCAACAGCAAAAAGCTTCCAAAAAGAAGGCTTCTCTAATATTGCACAATTCTTTACAGGCAAAATTACAGGATTTAAAGAAGCAAAATCAGGTGAAGCTTGGAATGCTGACTATGCAGCAAGAAAATTTGAAGAAGGCTTATCTCAAACACTTGCAGGTTCTGCAAAACATTCTGCAAAATCATACGTAGATTCAAGAATTATGGGAGCAAGAGCTTCTATGTACCGTATGGTTCAAACTATGGATTTATATAAAAGAATGGCTGACGGAACTTTTGACAAGCAACTTCTAGCTCAATACGGTAGTGAAAATCTGGTTGAATTAGTTCAAAAGAAAAAAGATATGCTCAATACTGAGCTAAAAAATATTATCGACAATAATGGCCTTCACCCAGGCAAAATTGGTTGGTTGGAACAAAATTTTGATTCTCCAAACTTGCGTTCTATCATAGAAAATGAAATGAATGGTCATATCAATAATGAATTAAAAGGTACATTGGCTAAAAATTTAGAGAACATTAAATCAGGAAAAGAAAGCCTCGACTTGGATAATATCCGAAAACTTTTCAAAAATGCAGATGTTCCAAAACTTGAGAATGAAGTAAGCGAAGAACTTATTAGTGGCATCAGAGAATTAGCTGAGCAATATAACGCAAAAAAAATAGATTTTCATACATTTGCCGATACTGCGGCTAAAAAAACTGATGAAGTGGGCTCTGCTCTATTAAAATCAATGCTAAACATTTTTGACAAAGCTGATGGACTTATCCCTAAATCCATTGCCGAACTACAAAAAAGCGGAATGACAGTTGCTGAATACACAAAAATTGCGACCAAAAAATCTGTAGAAGCAATGCTTTCATACAAAATAACAGACTACACAGAAAAATTAAATAACGTAGGACCAGCAGCATATAAAGGTGTTATTGATGTTATGTTTGGTCAACCTGTTGATAGTGCAACTAAAACCGTACTTGACGAAAAAAATATTCTACAAAACTTTGACTCATATAGAAAAGAATTCATTGACAAAGTTGCAAATTCTGACTACTGGTACAAACCGCACCATGTTTTAAACGGTGTTAACCAATCTGCAAATAGCTCTTGGCGACATATTCTTGTAGGTTCTTCTATCGAAGATATGGTCAACAAAGCTGCAAACAATGCTTTCAACACAAATAAATGGATGAAGACTTTCGGCATTGCAGGTATTGCCTTAGTTGGAACTACATTGCTCGCTCAACAGTTCTTTGGTAAAATGAAAAATGAAGACGTCTACGCTGGAGAAAAGAAATAATGACTAACATAATGAATCAATATTTAAATGTAAACTCAAATGCAGTCGGAGCTAAGCCGGTTTCTAACTATGAACCTCCAAAAGCTAATGACGCTCAACCGAGAGAAGTTGAACCTAAAAATTCAAACATTCTTGAAAAATATTTAAATCAAGCTGCTATTAACGCCAATGTTAAAGTCGCAGCTGTTGATGGCAAAAAAACAGAAAATGTTGCTTGGCACAATGATTTAAGATCTTTATTTAAAAATAACGAAGCAGTTATTATGGGTATAATTCCAAGAACCTTCAATGCTAAAGATAAAGAAGGCAACCAGCTAATAAGAGGAAATGACGAGCAAGGTACTTTCGTCAATGCCGTTGGCAAACTTGATGAAATGAAAAAGTTGGGAATTAATACTCTTCACGTTCTTCCAATTAACCCTCCCGGAATTGAAAACGCTATGGGTACAGCCGGTTCACTATATGCACCTCAAGATTTCTTGAAAATCGACCCTGCATTAGATGACAAAAACGATCCTCGCAGCGTTGAAGAAGAACTTAAAGGATTTATCCAAGAAGCTCACAAACGTGGCATTCACGTAATGCTTGATTTGCCTAGTTGTGCATCTTACGATTTATTCCAACAACATCCTGAGTTAATGGCTTTTGAAAGAAACGGATTAGCAAAAACTCCTCAAGGTTGGAATGATATCAGAATGTTCAATCCTTGGAAAGATGAAACAAAAAAAGAATTAAATCCTGAATTAGTTGATTTACACAAAAAATTTGTTGATATGTGCGTAGACTACGGATTTGACGGTATTCGTTCAGACGTAGCAAGAACTAAACCAACAGAATTTTGGGATATTATCATTCCTTATTCAAGACAAAAAGACCCTGAATTTGCATGGTTAGCTGAAAGCTACACATACGAAGACGCTTCACCTCAATTAAACATGAATTATGACAGACCTGAAGATTGCCTACGTGCAGGATTTGACAGCTATTACGGTCAATATCATATTTTCCACGAATGGACAAAAGCAAGCGAATTGACAAATTATGTAAAAGAAAATTTGCAAATGTCACAAGGACTTGAAAAAGGTAAATCTTTAATCGGTTCTTTCGGCACACACGATGACATATCTTTAATGTTCAGCGGTGGACCTAAATTCATCAACCTTGTATCAGGCTTGCAAGCCACATTACCTATGACAAACCCATATTATATGGATGGCTACCAATCAGGTGATGATTATTTGTATGACTTTGAAGGTCAAACTGATACTCAAACAAACACTAAAAACCATGAATGCACAGTTCATAAAGGAAGACCTGATATCTTCAATTTCTCAAGACCGCTTGTCGGCAAACATCCTGAAGTCGGTGATTTCATGGAAGCATCACTAAAAATGAGAGCTGATCACAAAGATGTTATCACTCACGGTTCATTTATTCCTTTGAAAGTTGAAAATGACCCTAATGACCAAGTTATCGCTTTTGCAAGACACTTAAACGGCAAAACTCTTGTTGTCGTTGCAAACAGAAATATCAATGAAAGACAAAAAGGAAGCGTCAATATCCCCGGATTGAGCGGAAATAAAAAACTTCAAAATTTACTTCCTACCTATGGAGATAACAGCGAAGTCCAAGCTCAAGACGGAAAAATCAATGTGGACTTGGGTGCTGCCAGAATCCATGTATTTGAAGTAAATACACCCGATATCGAAAAATCAGGACTTGAAGTTCTTAAACAAAATTTATAATAATCAAAAATAAAATAACCTGTAAAATAAAAATAAGTGAGCAAAAAATGAATATTTCTTCTACTACACCTGCATTAATGACAAACTATGTTTCTCGCCCTAAATTCAAAGGCGAACAATCAACTAAGCAATCGAGTGAAACTTCTAAAAAAAGTTTTGAGCTTTCAGATTTTCAAAAATCTGTATTGAAAATCGCTTCTATTGCAGTTCCTCTATTTATTTTCGGTACAAGATTTATTCAAAGTTGCATCAGAAAAAATCTCAACGTTGGAATGATAGAAAAACCTGTTGAACCAAAAAAGATAACGCAAAAAATTATAGATAAAATTGAAAAATCTTCGTATAAAATTTTAACTGCTTAACTTATGAGTTAATTTTAACGCCTGAGCTTGTGCCAAGTCTTACCGCACCAGCTTCAATTAAGGCTATTGCTTTTTCTTTATCACGAATACCGCCAGAAGCTTTTACTTGCAAGCCTTTAGCACTTACAACATTACTCATTATTTGAACATCATCAACTTTTGCACCAACACCATTTTTAACAAATCCTGTTGATGTTTTTACGAAGTCAGCTTTGGCATCGATTGCTACTTCACACGCTTTAATTATTTCATCTTCATCAAGCAAATCTGTTTCCAAAATCACTTTTAGGATATGTCCGATAGTCGCAGACCTTACAGCTTCGATATCTTTTTTAACAAAATCCCAATCTTTATTTTTAACACCTTGGATTGAAATAACCATATCAATTTCATCGGCACCGTCTTCGATAGCTTTTTTGGCTTCAAAAGCTTTAACTTCAGGCAGTGAAGCTCCTAGAGGGAAACCTACAACCGTAACAACTTCAACGTTGGTTGCATTTAAGTATGATTTTGCCATTTTTACATTTACAGGATTTACGCATACGCCTTTAAACTTATGGTTTTTTGCTTCTTCAAAAAGTTTTTTCAAATCTTCGTTGGTTGCATCAGGCTTTAAAAGTGTATGTTCAATATATTCTGCTAAATTCATAACAAATCTCTCCCGTTTTTTATTTAATTCCCTCTAATATTCCCGTAGTTTTAAACTTCTTTGGGGAATGATATTCTATGTGTTTTTTCAACAGATTAAAACAAAAATCGCAAATTCTTTCTGTTGCCAAATCATCATAGCGTGTTTTTTGATTAAAGTCCAAAGATTGCAAAGTCTTAAGAAAGTCTTTTATTTTGTAGTGGAATTTTATTGCATTGACACTTGTAGAACGGCAATTGGAGCAGATTAAGCCGCCGTGTTCAAACGCAAAATACAAATTTTCTTCGCCTAATTTTTCGCCACATTTTGAACAAGAATCAAGCTCCAAAGAATACCCTGAGAGATACATCATTTTAAGTTGAAACCTTAAGACGGAAAGCAGAATATCCTCTTTTTTTGTAGTAGCAGCAAGGGTATTTAAAAAATTATAAAACAAATCATAGACTTCGAAGCTGTTTGGGTCATTTTCAATGCCGAAATTGTTGACAATTTCAGAGCAATACATAGAATAAAAAAGCTTATCCATATCCTGCCTAAGGTTTAAAAACGTATTTAAAGCCTCTGCCTGACAAATAGTATCGAGATTTTTTCCTTTATGAAGCATCAATTTATTAGCAACGAGCATATCCATACGTGCACCGAGTTTGCTTGTAGGCTTTTTGGTTCCTTTTGCAACACCTTTTATAAGCCCTTTTTCTTTTGAATACATAACGACAATTTTGTCAGCTTCACTCAAATTGTATGACCTTAAATTAATTGCATCTGTAACAAAATTTTGAGCCATAATTAAAGATTTGACCTCGGGTTGAAATTTGTGCCATGGAACGCTCCACGAAGATACTGTTCCAATTCATTTTGGTTATCACTTGCATACAAGCCGTCTTCACGAGTTATAACACCGTTTGAAATCATACTGAACAAAGACATGTTCAGGGTAATCATATCGTTAAATGAACCTTTTTTAACAAGTTCATAAATTTTATCCACTTCATCTTTTATGATGAAATCCTTGACCGTAGGAGTAACAACAAGAACTTCGCAAGCAGGTACACGACCTTTTGCATCTTTTTTAGGAAGAAGTTTTTGAGCAACAGTACCTTTTAAAGTTTCTGCGAGTTGTTTTCTGACGAAATCTCTATCTTGAGGGTCAAAGAAATTTACAATTCTGTTTACGGTTTGCACGGCATCATTTGTGTGCAGTGTCGCAAAAACCAAGTGACCTGTTTCAGAAGCTTTAAGAGCACTTTGCATAGTTTCTCTATCACGGATTTCACCGATTAAAATAACATCAGGATCCTGTCTTAGAGCATATTTAACTCCATCAGGAAAAGACGCCGTATCTATTTCAATTTGGCGTTGAGTAAAAATTGATTTTTTATCTGTATAAATATACTCAACAGGGTCTTCTATCGTTATAATATGTTTTTGATAATGTTCATTAATATAATCAAGTAAAGAAGCAATGGTTGTAGATTTTCCACTTCCTGTAGGACCTGTAATCAAGACAATACCATTGGTTAAATGAGAAAAATTTTCTATTGATTTTGGAAGATTAAGCTCATCAAAACTCAAAATTTCGTATGAAATAACCCTTATAACCATAGACATTCTGCCGAGTTCACGTGAAAGATTGACTCTAAAACGAGAAACGCCTTTTATCTCATAAGCAAAGTCTAAATCAAAAACTTCAAAAGCTTTATTTTTAATGCTTACCGGCAAAAGCGTATCAATAATAGCAAACATATCTGACTCTGACAAAGGTTCAAGATTTGTTTTGAAAATTTTGCTGTCTTTCCTTAATGCAGGTGGCTCATCAGTTCTCAAATGTATATCTGATGCACCTTTTTCGACAGCTTCTTTTAAAAATCTAATTATATCAAATTTTGCCATATTGACGCCTATTCTCGCACACTATTTCTTTAAACATTCTACATTATTTTTTTAAAAACAAAAAGCTTTTTTATATTTGTTTACTTTTTTACAAGTAGGTTGGAGCCTAAATAAACAAAAGTAAGTCAGAATTTAGCTTAAATAACAGCAAACGCAACTCGAATCGACAAATTTTCCACTCTTGCGATAGCATTGTAAAATATAGTTTACGATTTTGACTATTACATGTATTTGTTGTTTAATAGATAGATATATACGTATAAAAGTCGACTTGGGTAAAACAATTTAAGAATGTACATTAAAGAGCTAGAGGTAGATAACTTTAAATCCTTTGCGAGCGATGTTACTATTCCTTTTCTGAAAGGCTTCACGACCATATCAGGTCCGAATGGTTCAGGAAAAAGTAACATTATTGACAGTGTCTTGTTTGCATTGGGACTTTCTACTTCAAGAACCTTGAGAGCAGAAAAACTCTTTCACCTTATATCAACCCATACAAATAGAAACGAAGCTTATGTACGGGTTTCTTTCGGTGCAGAAAAAGACGACGAAGAAGAACTCAAAATCGCAAGACGAATTAGAAAATCTAATCAAGGTTTCAACAGTATCTATTACCTAAATGATAAAATCACAACACTAAGCGACATTCACTCAAAACTTGAAAAATATAACATTACACCCAACAGCTACAACGTAATGATGCAAGGTGACGTTACCAGTATTACAAACTGCTCTGCTAATGACAGAAGAAAAATTATTGACGAAATTGCAGGCGTCGCAGACTTCGACAGACGAATAGAGCAAGCCTCTAACGAGCTTGAAACAGTTGAACAAAGAGTCGAAAAGTCAACTATCATCCTTAATGAAATCACAACTAGGATTGAACAACTGGCTCAAGAAAGAGAAGTCGCTCTTAAATATCAAAAGCTTAAACAAGAAAAAAATGCCTTAGAAAGCCAAATTACAACAGTAAAATATTTCGATATTAAACGCTCTATTGAAAAAGTTCACGAAAGCATTTTAGACTGCAATAAAAAGAAAAAAGAAGAAGAATTCAGCCTAAAAGAACTCCAAAAGAAACTTGCTTCCGTTCAAACAAAATATGACGAAATAGCTGAACTTGTGAAAACAAACGGCGAAGCCGAACAAATAGAAACAAAAAAACAAGTTGAAGAATTAAAAGGGCAAATCGAAAGAAAAACTACTGCCTCAAATTATGCTGACAAAAACATTCATGACAACTTGAGAACTATTGAAAATGCCAAAAACGGTATTGAAAATTTAAAAAATAAAATCAATGCAACAAATTCCAAAATTGAAGCAAAAAAAGCTGAAATTAAAGATATTGAAAACAATATAAAATCCCAAGAAAACGAACTTAACAGAATACTTCAAGAAGCATCAGGTTTGACCCAAACCGCTGAACAACACATAGAAAAACGTAATTCTTTAAGAAAAACACTTGAAAAATTAAAAGATGATGAGCTTAATATCCAAAAAGAATCTATCCCTTTGGAAACAGAGCTTTCTAATGCAAAAAGAGAAATTGAAGATTCTAAAAACTTAATTAACGAATTCAATGATTTCAGTGCAAATTTTGCAGGCAATAAAGATAAACTGGAGCTTCAAGTCAAAGAACTTTCTCAAGAGCTTGAAGACTACAAAATCGTTCAACAAAATGTAATGTACGAGCTCGACAAAACCAAAAATGAAACCAACGACCTCGGTTACAATATTCAAATGGCATACCGTAAAATTTCTCAACTGGAAGCTCAAAAAAATGCTTACGAAGAAATCAACTTGGGACGTGCCATTGAAACTGTCCTAAACGCAAAACTAGACGGCGTCCACGCTCCACTTTTACAACTCGGAAAAGTTGATAAAGAATATTCAACAGCTCTTGAAATCGCTATGGGCGGAAGAATGAAAAATATTGTTGTAGACGATGAGCACGTTGCTAAAGTAGCTATCGACATTTTGAAATCAGCAAGAGCCGGTAGTGCGACTTTCTTGCCCTTAAACAAAATAAGAAAAGCACCTTCAAGCTTAAGGCTGCCAAAAGACAAGGGCGTTGTTGATTTTGCAATAAACCTCATTGATTTTGATGATGAATATTTAGACGCATTTTATCACGCTTTGGGAGAAACCTTAGTTGTAGAAGATTATGAATGTGCAAGAAAATTAATCGGACATTACCGAATGGTCACCCTCGACGGCTCTTTGTTCGAAAAATCAGGCTCTATAACAGGCGGCTCTCGAGCTCAAACAGGTTTGAAATTCAGCCAAAATCAAAACGATGAACTCGATACTTTCAAAAAACGTCTTAAAGATTTTGAGAAAAACTATGCTGAACTTGAAGCCAAAAAGAAAGAACTTGAAGTTAAACAAGAAAAAGTAAGAGTAGATTATTCTAATTCATTGAATACCTTAAACGGGGCTAAAATGGAACTTTCTAACCTTATTAAAAACTCTGAAGAAAATGACAAAAAAATCGTTGAAAGAGAAGCCTTAATTAAAAATCTTCAACCTAAAACCATAGAACTTGAGAAAAAACTTGATTCTTTTGAAAGCAAACTCATTGAAATTAATGAAAAAACACTCCAAACAGAAGAAGAAATCAAAGAAATCGAAAGCAAAATGAGTGAGGGTGAACTTGCCAAACTTAAAGAAATGACTGAATCTGTTGAAAATTCAATCAAAAAATATCAGTCTAAAGTCCTCTCTTGTCAAAATGATATCAACGATTTAAATCGTGAAATTGATTTTAGCAACGACGTTATAAAAACTAAAGAAGAACAAATCGAAAGTCTTCTAAAAGATAACAAAAAGCTTGAAGAAGACAAAGTTCAATACATACAAGATATAAAAGTGCTTGAAAGCAAAATTAAAGAACTAAATTCCAAAATTCAAGAACTTGGCGAAAAGCTTGTAAAACTTCAAACAGAACGTGATGCCGTACAAACAGAACTTCTGGAGCTTGAAAAACAAAAAAATGTTTATACAAGTGACCTTGAAAAAATGGCTGAGCAAATTGAAGCCTTCAAATCTCGCCGTAGAGAACTTGACCCTGCTTTAAACGAGATTGAAAAAGAACTCAAAGAAGCAGGAATTGAAACTTCAAGCCTAACTCCTGTTGATATTTCAACGGAAGAAATTACATCAAAAATCCAAAGACTTCAACGCAGAATGGAAGAAATGGAACCTGTAAACATGCGTGCTATAACAGCGTATGATGAAGTTATTGGACGCCAAGAAGAACTTAAAAACAAAATCGAAACTTTGGCTAAAGAAAGAACCGAAATCCTAGAGCGAATGACAGGTTATGAAGATTTAAAGAAAAAAACCTTCTTAGAAACATATGACGATATCAGCGTCAATTTCAAAGATATTTTTTCTCAGCTATCTGACGGTCACGGCTCATTAGTCTTAGAAAACCCTGACAACCCGTTTCTCGGCGGTTTGACAATTGAAGCAGCAACAAGAGATAAAAAAGCTCAAAGGCTTGAATCAATGTCTGGCGGCGAAAAATCACTTACTGCACTCGCTTTTGTTTTCTCAATCCAAAGACATTTACCTGCTCCATTTTATGCCTTTGATGAAGTAGACATGCACTTAGACGGTATAAATGTAGAAAAACTTGCAGAAATGATTAAAAAACAATCAAATGACGCCCAATTTATAGTCGTAAGTTTAAGAAAACCAATGATTGAATCAGCAAACAGAACCATCGGCGTAACCCAAAAAGAAAAAGGCAAAACCAAAGTTACAGGGGTAAAATTGAGAGATTGATATGATAGAAAAAAATAATGCTGAAAATTTTTATATAGAAGAAGCAACCAAATCTTTACCAAATGAATTTGGCGATAATGTCGAGATGATATCCGTAAACAGCCCCTCTGACCAATTAGATGGTATTGAGATTCTCGTTTCAATGGCTAAAACAGGTAAAATCGACCCGTGGAACATTGATATTGTTGATATAACAGATAAATATCTCATTCATCTTGCTGAAAGTAAATCTAACAATCTGAAACTTACGGGTAGAACTCTTTTGTTCGCAGCTATTTTATTAAAATTGAAATCAAATATTTTAGAAGGTATAGACCCGCTACAAATGGAAGATGACCAGTCAGAACTCGATTATAACGACGAATGGGGCGAAATAGAGGAAGAAGAAGCAACAATCAACAGAAATAATGTCGTTTCGCTTGATGAAGCTCTTCAAAGAAGAACCAGTGTAAGACTAAACAGAAACAGAGTCGTAACTTTAAAAGACTTAATAAGACAGCTCCAATTTTATGAAGAACTCGACCGCAAACAATCTTTGAAAAACACTCTTGAAAGAGCAAAACGAAGAGTTCGCTCTTACGCAAATTTGACATCAGATGACATTATAAACCTTGCCCACGATGAATATATTGAAAACAGCGTAAAAATATTAGAAGAAAATTTAGTCAAAATATTTGAAAAAGAAGAAAAAGTTGAATTAAATACGTTAACTTTACTTGGTATGGATAAAATTTCAGCCTATATCGCACTCCTCTTTTTAACTGTAAATACGGACTTTACGCTAGAGCAAGATGAATTTTATTCAGACCTGTATGTTGTTAAAGAACACAATGAAGAAATTATAGCGGAGACAGCTTAAAATGGAACTCAAATCAAAAATTGAAGCTGTTTTATTCGTGACAGCAAAACCAATGCAAATCAAAGAAATCTCTGAAATACTTGAACAAGATGAAATCGAGGTAGAAACAGCAATGCTTGATTTGATTATGGATTACGCTGCAAGAGAAGGTGCCCTCGAAATTGATGACGAAAACGGATACATTCTTCAAGTAAAACAAGAACACATGGATATAGTCGAAAAGCTTTGCCCTGTTGAAATGTCGCCTGCTGTTTTGAAAACGCTAACAATAATCGCAATAAAAGAACCAATTAGGCAATCTATTTTAAAAGATATGCGTGGAGCAACTGCTTATGAACATGTCCAAGAACTCTTGAAAAAAGGGCTCATATCAAGAAGCAGAGATAAAAACGGACGCTCTTTCAACATAAGAACTACGCAAAAGTTTGCCGAATATTTTAAACTCAAAGGCGACACAAAAGCTTTAGCCAAAATACTCGAAATTGACACTCAAGCAAAAAATGACTAGAATGTAGCAATATAAGTAGTGCGTAAAGGGTCTTAAATGGAAAAGAAAAGTGTTAATGTCGGGATTAATGTACAAAAAAACAAACCTTTAAAACCCAAAAAGAAAAGACGATTTTTGTTATATTTTCTCATTTTTATTTTAAGCATTTTACTTGTTATAAAAATTTTTCCATCGCAAACTTTGGACATTTTTGCAGACAGTGCCTACAAAAGTGGCGACTTTGAAACAGCTGCAAAAATATATAAAATGGTCTACAACCTTGACAACAAAGATAAAGAAGCTTTATATAGAGAAGTTTATAGTCTTTCCAAGTTGCCTTTGACGTACGAAAATCAAAAAGAGATTTATAGAATTTCTCAACTTGATAACAATACAGCAGGCGAAATGCTTGCAACAAACATTTTGAAATCTTACAAAGCTCATCTGTCATTAAAAATCGGCGTCAACTATATAGAAAATGTAGTTTATAACGGTGAGGTAATCAGATGGAATGTAAGCGATATGCCTCTAACTTATTATGTAGAACAGTCAAATGTTCCGCAATTTTATTATGAAGCAGTTGAAAAGTCCTTCGCTACGTGGGAAAAAGAAACCTTTGAGTTGGTATCTTTCAAAAAAACTGACGACCCAAACGCCGACATCAGAATATCATTTGTTGACAGCAACAGGGAAAATAACGGAGATTGCACGGAGGGAAACTGCGAGTATGCAGTAGGGCTAACATCGCCTAAAATAAGAAACAAAAGCCTTTTATACATGACAATAACTATTCTAAAAAAGACGAATTTGGGAACAGATTTCCCAGCAGATGACATGAACGTCATCGCTGTTCACGAAATAGGTCACGCCTTAGGGATATGGGGACACAGCAACTATAAAGGCTCTATAATGTACTATTCTGCGGACAAAGATTTCGCATACGGAGATAAAAAAGATATTTCTTATATCGACTTAAACACATTGAGGCTCCTTTACAAGCTTAATCCCGATATAACAAATTCTGCTATCACAAACTTGAACCGCAAAAATCTTATTTTCGCACCGATTTTGACAGAATCTTTGAACAATACAACTTCTGATGAGAAAATAAATGCAGCAAAAGAAAAATTAAAAAACAATCCAAACGATATCAACAATTGGATTGAACTCTCCTCAATATATGCTAAAAAAGAAGATTACGAAGCAAGTATAACCGTCTTAAACGATGCTATACCTTATGTTAGAGATAATGAAACACTTTCTGTTCTTTATTACAACATGACCGTTTCTGCAATAAATATGAAGAATTACCCCAAAGCCTTACAATTCGCACAAGCCGCTTATTCAACAAGTGGAAATATAGACTCAAGGATATTAATAGCAGAAATCCACTCACTGCAAAAAAATAACAATGAAGCGGAACAAGAATTTAAACAAATTTTAAATGAAGACCCCTCTAATATCGACGCCATAACGGCATATACAAGTGCCTGCATTAGAGAAAAGAATATTTTCAAAGCGAGAAAAATCTTGAAAGATTTTGTAAAAACAAATCCTAACGCAAAAAACGACCCTCAAATAGCAAGATTTAAAATCTTACTCTTATTTTAATTGTCTTTATAAGTACCAAACAAATCATATTCATTTGCAGAAGTTATTTTTACAGAAATAATATCGCCAGGGACAGGAAAATCTTCACTGGTTACAAAAACAAGTCCATCAACCTCCGGAGCATCTTTATAAGACCTTGCAACAATCATTCCTTCATCTGTAATCGATTCAACTATACAATTTATATTTTGCCCGATTAAATCCGCATTAATCTGCTTAGAAATTTTTTGTTGAAGTTTCATAATTTTGTTTTTTCTGCGTTTTTTGTCCTTTGCATATACCTGATTAGGGAGCGAATATGCGTATGTTCCTTTTTCACGGCAAAATTCAAAAACTCCTAATTTATCAAATTTAGTTTCTTCAACAAATTGATAAAGTTCTTCAAAATCTTCTTCCGTTTCACCGGGATAACCGACTATAAAAGTAGTTCTTAGGGCTAAATCAGAAATTATATTTCGCATATTTTGAATAAGTTCTTTATAATTTTGAACAGGTCTTTTCATTGATTTCAAAACGTTTTGAGAACAATGTTGCAAAGGCACATCAATATATTTAACTACTTTATCAAGCTTGGCAATAGTATGCAAAAGCTCATCATCAATCATTGTCGGATATGTGTACATAATCCTAATCCAGTTAAGATTTTGAATTTTATTCAATTCAACCAAAAGTTGAGCAAGGGAAGGTTTTCCATACAAGTCAATTCCATAACTTGTTGTATCTTGAGCAATCAAAACTATTTCGCTAACGCCTTTATCAGCAAGAATTTTAGCTTCATCAACAATACTTTCGATTTTTCTTGAATTATATTTTCCTCTCAATTTGGGAATAACACAATATCCACATTCGAAATTACACCCGTCGGCAATCTTTAAATAAGAGCTTGCACCAACGGTAATTTGTTGACGTGTAGAGTTTTCATCATATTTGTAACAAGGATTATCAGAAACTTCGTATATAGAGTCACTGGAGCCCTTATATACAGATTTTACAACCTCAGCTATTTTTTGATAGTCGGAGGTTCCAAGGAACGCAACTGCTTCCGGCAATGCTTTTTGAAGTTCTTTTTTATGCTTTTGAGGAAGACAACCGGTAACTATGACTTTCTTTCTTTCATTAATCATTTCAAGTATTGAAGACACAGATTCTTCTTCTGCATCATGAATAAAAGAGCAAGTATTTACAATAACGATATCTGCATCCTTATCGTCGAGAGTAATTTTGTACCCTGCGTCTGACAAAATACCAAGCATCAACTCAGAGTCTACTAAATTTTTGGCACATCCGTGATTAATCAAAGCAATTTTTTTCATTTCAAATCTTTTCTCTTGTAAACTATCATCTTCAACTTGCCCTCTTCAAACACAGCATCTTGATTATAGTCATTATATATCATTGAGCATAGTCCAAAAGCGTAGTTTTTACAAATATAATCATAGCCGTATTCCTCTGTTTTTCTATTTGAAACTACAAAAAATTCAGGTTTAATTTGTTTAAAGCGTTGGATAATTTTTTCCTCCCCAAAAACAGCGACTTCAACTGGAAGCGTAGTATATGCCTGATTATCCGAATCCATATTTAAGACATAATTCATAAATGGTGTCTCCGGTAAAATTATCATTTTTTTGCCTTTTTTGTCATTTTGTTCAAGATACTTCATCAACATGCTATTTGTGTAATAGCAAGGGTATGTAGTATATAATGTCCCTTTAGGAGTAATAATAGGGTTTTTTGCCATTCTTATGAAAGTAGCGTTAATTAGGCAAAGTGCCACTATACCAGCAAGCAATATCATTTTTATGTTTCGATTAAGAACAATTCTTTTTTCATCATTGTCACACAATACCAAAGTAGCAGAAACAACTGAAATCAATGTAAAAATGACTATCGCTGAGCCGTAAGTTGTCATATTTAAAAAATAAAAAGCCTTAAATGAAGTTAAAAAAGCAGTAATAACCAATGTAAAAAGCAATTTGTTTTTATATATTTTACTAAGAGAAGAAACTAAAATCATTGCATTTATAACAGATAAAAATGCAAAGCTCCAAAATGACATTTTGATAAAATACAAGAAATATACTATTTGAAAAATTATTATAAATAATATTTTGAAGAATCTGTGTTTATTATTGACTTTAAACAAACAAAAAGAGCTTACTTTGAATATAGCCAAAAATATTAATGCATACAAAACAGTTTGCAAAAAGATATTGAAATGAAAATACACCCCCAATGAAAAATAAAAATGTGACAACTCTTTAGTTGTAGCCATCTTTTGTACTAACAAAAAGTTATTATACCAATCAGAAAAAGTTACCCCCTGTATAAGCAACGCCCCATAGGAGATTAAAGGCATACTAATAAAAACCAAAGTAGCTTTGATTTTTTGACGCCAAGTTAAAGGGCAAATAAAACAAAAAACACATACCAAATACAATATGTACAAAACATAGTCGTATTTTGACAAAAGTGAAATACCTGCAAAAAATGAAGCCAGATATGCAAATTTAACATCTTTAGATTTTTGATATTTCAAAAGAGTCAATAAAGAAGCCAACAGAGCAGAAACCGCATACACGCTTGCATAAGCATAAGGGAAGTTAAAATTGAAAATATGATACGCAAAAATCGATGATTGCATTACAAACAACGTAATTAAAAAAGAATTACCTTTTGACAAAAACTCTCTTGATATTGCATAAACTAAATTAATTACCAGAAAAGAATTTATAAGCCCTATCAAATAAAAGCTTGAAAGAGAATCGCCTACAAGCTTGAGCCACAACGCATTAAGCTGATATGGAAAAGGACCGAAAATAGTATATATATTTTTGTATAAGAGCTGACCCTTTATCATTTGCCAAGGAATATAAACTTCTCTGCCAATATCGGTCATCAGAACACCTTGACGTAACCAGCAAAGCACTGCTAAGAGTATAAAAATGAATGTTAAAGAAATCAGATACCATTTCTCTTTTTTAAAATATTCCATCATTATTTATTTCCTTTTATAGATGTTAATTATGTAATCTCCATTTTTTAGTGTTTTTTGATATTTATAATTTTTATATACCATAATGCAGATTGTTGAAGCATAGTAACTGCACATGTAGTCTTTACCGTATTCAGAAGTTTCTCTGTTTGATAAAGCAAAAAAATCGGGTTTAATTTTTACAAATTTGTCTAATATTTGCTTTTCACCAAACATATCAATATCCGCAGGCATCAATGTATAATGAATATTGTCAGAATCTAAATTCATAACATAATTAACAAGAGGCGTTTCTGGCAACACTAATAATGTATCATTTGTTTTCGTATTTTGTTTTAAATAATTTATAAAATCATTGTGGATTGCGGCTGCCCCTTTAGTTGTATAAATAACTCCTTTAGGAGTATAGACGGGACTATTAAGATGAGTTAGCCACCATATTTGATACCCGAACATAAGGACAAGTGCACACGTAAGAATAATTTCTATTATTTGTTTTGCAAGCAAGAGATATATTTCTTTTTTATATTCAAGAATATTTGAAAGAAAAAAAGCAGCTATAGCTACAAGTAAAACCCCAATAGATATTACACCATAGGCTATCAGCTCCATTGAATAAAACGATTTAAGAGAAATTAAAAAAGCTGAAACCATTAAGGCAAACAAAGGCGGATTTTTGTATATTCTTTTAAAAAAGATAGTTAATAATAAAAGATTTAAAATCGATAAAAAAGCAAAAGAAAAATTAGCATATATCATAAAATATATAAATAAAAAAATCCAAGTTAAAATAATAATTATAATCTCAGACTTTTTATTTTTTTGTTTTTTAAATTTTAATGAATAATAAATCGAAAACCCGACAATTAATGAAAATATAACGCCGGTATTTAAGACTTGGAAAAATTTACTTAAACTGAAAAAAGCTCCCGAAACCATATAAAAGTGATGCATAGCAGAGCTCGTCGCCATTTTTTGAACAATTAAAAAGTTATTATACCAATCATAAAACGTAACCCCTTGCAATAATAAAGTTCCATAAGAAAGCGTCGGTACAGTCAAAAAAGCTAAAACCGATTTAATTTTTTGGGCAACAGAAATCGGCTTAAAACAACAAAAAATATAAACTAAAAAAATAGCAAATAAAATATATTCATATTTTGTTACGCACGCAGCCCCACAAAATAAAGAAGAAATATAAACATATTTTGCCTCATGCCCGTTTGATTTAAGATATTTAATCAATGCCAAAAAAGAAGCTAAAAAAAACATTAAAGAATAAGGCATAGCATAAGCATACGGCATATTAAAATTAAAGATATGAAAAGCAAAAACACCCGTAAACATAACAAAAAATGTGATTAATAAAGAAAGTTTTTTAGATAAAAATTCACGCCCGATTGCATACGTCAAATTGACTATCAAAAATGAATTAATAAGTCCAAAAATATAAAAAGAAGATAATTTATCCCCCAAAAGTTTCAAAGAAAAGGCACTTATTTGATAAGACAAAGGTGCAAAAATAATAAAAATATCTTTGTATAAAAGATGCCCCTTAATCATTTGCCACGGGATATATAGCTCACGCCCAATATCTATAGTCAAAAGAGCCATTCGTAACCAGAAAAAAGGTATCGCCAAAATAAAAATTAAGGAAATCGCAAATATACACCATTTTTCTCGTTTAAAATATTCTATCATTATTGTATTTTTCTTTTATATATATTGTACCCAACCATAGCTTCAAGATTATATTCATTTTTTATAAAAGAACATACACTAAAAGCATAACTTTGACAAATATCAGAATACCCATACTCACTTAGTTTTCTGGGCATAATAATAAAAAATTTCGGCTTTGATTTCTTGTATTCTTCGACAATAAATTTTTCACTCCAAACATCTATGTCAAATGGCAAAAGCAAAAATATTTGATTGTCAGAATCCATATCCATAACGAAATTAATAAAAGGCGTCTCAGGCAGAACAACAACTTTGTCTTGTTTTTTTGCATTATGACTCAGATAATCAATTATTTTAGAATAAAAAGTTTTTTGTTCAGGTAAAACATACATAACACCTTTAGGTGTAAACAAAGCTGATTGACGGCCTTTGACCTCATCAAGTTGAAGTCCGAATAAAACAAATATAGAAGAAATCATCAAAACTTTCACAGCAACATCCAATGCTTTTTGGAAGCCACTATCATTTGCGACTTGCTTTGAAAGAATTATTGAAATAAAACAAAGGAAAACAATCCCGACACTATACGCCCCATAGGTTGTTAAGTCAAAATAAAAAAAGACTTTCATTGAAGCTAATATGCAAGCTAAAGTCAAAACAAAAAGAGGTTTATTTTCAAATATTTTTTTTACCAAAAAGGCGAACAATAATAAATTTAATACCGGCAAATAAATAAACGCCCAATATTTTCCGCTCATTATAAATGCAAAAAGTGAAAATGACGCCATACAGACAAGAATTTTTTGAATGAATCTACTACTAAAAAGATTT
Source organism: Candidatus Gastranaerophilales bacterium (assembly GCA_028693235.1). NCBI lineage: Bacteria > Bacillati > Candidatus Melainabacteria > Candidatus Gastranaerophilales > Candidatus Gastranaerophilales bacterium. Next base: position 207,529 of record JAQUVW010000002.1, on the reverse strand, counting down.
TTCTTCCAATAAAGTAAAGCCAAACAAAGAAAATTCACAACAAAACCAAACGCCGAAATTATTATATCTTTTAGTTTAGACAGTTCAAACAAGGAGCCTGTAGTATAATAAAAATTTATCATAGACCTTGAAAGGCTCAAGACTTTTACACGTAATAATGTAGAATACCAATCAGAAAAAGTAACGCCTTGGCATATCAAACTTCCATATGATATTATCGGCATCAACAAAATAAACCCTACAACCTTAATTTTTTGAATATTTGTTATCGGTTTCATAAAACAATAAACATAAAAAAGTATCACCAAATATAGTAGATATTCATATTTGCAGACGAAAGAACTTCCGGCAAAAAAACTTGAAAGATATGCAAATTTAACCTCTCCACTTTTTATATATTTTATCAACATGAATAAAGACAAAAGAAAAAATGATGAAGAATAAACAATAGCATAAGCATAAGGCATATTAAAATTACAAACCTGACAAACAAAAACACTTGAAAAAGTAACTAATATCACAAGCAAAAAAGAATTAATCCTACTCAAAAACTCTCTTGAAATTGCATATAAAACATTTAAAAATAAAAATGAATTTAGAAGCCCTAAAATATAAAAAGTTGAAAGCTTATCTCCTAAAAGCTTTAAGCAACAAGCATTAATCTGATAAGACAAAGGTGCAAAAATTATAAAAATATTTTTATATAAAAGATTTCCTTTTGTCATTTCCCATGGAATATAAAGCTCCCGCCCTAAATCAATTCCTATATTGCCTTGACGAAGCCAAAAAAATGGTATTGCAAAAATAAAAATTAAGAAAATGGCAAAAATATACCATTTTTCTAGTTTAAAATATTCTATCATTCTCATATCTCTTTCTTATTAAAATTAAACAAAAAATGCTGTAAAAAGGCAATTATTTAGTGAAAAAATACTTTATAATAATAGGTTAGGTAAGAAAAAAGGTAGTTTATCATGTCAACAAATATTCCGAGCACTTATGATATGCTTTCGATTTACGGAGTGCTTCCTTATGATGTAAATCAATATTTAACAGATAAACCATCTGATTATCTGTCGCAAGCTAAAAGCGGAATTAATCCGAATTTAAAATCTGATGTATTTAATAAAAGCGGCAAAAAACCTCTTGACGCTAAAAAAGTTGGCTTTGCGGCTTTAGGTACTTATATTGCGGGAGCTATATTATCCAAAAGCAAAAATCCCGTTAAAGGTGCAAAAGCTATAGGAAATTTGGCTTTAAATATACTAAAATTTCCGATTAAACTTTTGAAAAAATAATCATTTATCAAACGACAATGTAAGTTGAGGAACTTGTGGCTCCAATGAGCGTGATTTGTTTCTTGAAGATAAATCTTTTGAAAAATCTTTTTGCATTTTGGTCATGAGATTTTGTGCCTTAGAAACAACAGCAGAAGGCAATCCTGCCATTTTAGCAACCTGAATTCCATAACTTTTACTGGCAGAACCGGGAACAACTTTTCTTAAAAATTCAATTTCGCCTTCTTGCTCAGAAATTGTAATTCTGTAATTTTTAATCTGTTCGATAGAATTTGGCATGACATTGAGCTCATGGTAATGAGTTGCAAAGATAGTGCGAGCTTTTATTTTTGTAGCAATATATTCTGCAACCGACCACGCAATAGCGACTCCGTCATAAGTGCTTGTTCCACGACCGATTTCATCTAAAAGAATCAAGCTTTTTTCTGTAGCTGAATTCAAGATATACGCAGTTTCACTCATCTCAACCATAAAAGTAGATTGCCCTAAAGACAAGTCATCAACTGCACCGACCCTTGTAAAGATTTTATCAACAATACCAATCCTTGCAAAAGCAGCAGGGACAAAACAGCCTATTTGAGCCAAAACAACGATTAAGGCATTTTGCCGCATATAGGTAGACTTACCGGCCATATTAGGACCTGTCAAAATCATAAATTGGGTGTCTGCACCTAGCGAATTAGCTGTCAATTGTAAATCATTCGCTACATATTTACCCATAGGAAGAATTTTTTCCACTACAGGGTGCCGACCTTCTTTTATATAGAGTTCATTATTATCAACAATTTCAGGTTTTACATAATTTGATTCAATCGCAACATTTGCAAAAGATAAAAGAACATCAATTCTTGATAAGGAATGGGCTACATCTTTAATTTTTTCGACATATTCTTTAGAATATTCTCTCATGTCAGAAAATATTTTATATTCAAGTTCAGTTATTTTGTATTGGGCAGATAAAACGTCAGCTTCATGATTTTTGAGTTCGTCGGTGATAAATCTTTCAGCGTTTGTCAATGTTTGACGGCGGATATAATTTTGCGGAACCAATGAAAGATTAGAATTTGTAATTTCTATAAAATATCCAAAAGTTTTGCTATAGCCGACTCTAAGGTTTTTAATCCCTGATTGTTCTTTTTCGATAGCTTCAAATTCTTTTAACCATTTTTCTCCACCTGTTAAAAGCGATTTGTAATAGTCAAGGTCAGTATTTACACCTTCTTTGATAATTCCGCCTTCTTTTAGAGCAAGGGGGGCATTTTCAGATATAGTCCTCTCAATTATAGAGGCAAATTCCAACAATTCATCTTTTGAGCTTGTTATATTATCTAAATATTCAGAAGAAAATTTAGATAAAATATCTTCAAAATCAGGAAGCAAATTCAAAGTATCTTTAATTGCCAAAAAATCTCTGGGATTAGCATTATTGTTGCTTAACCTGACCGCTAAACGTTCAATATCATATACTTTTGTCAAGAGATTTGAAAGCTCTAGACGAGCTTGCGAAAAATTCACGAGTTCTTCAACAGCATTTTGTCTATTTATAATTTCGGCAATATTTTTCACAGGTTGAGTAAGCCATTTTTTGAGCAATCTGGAGCCCATATTTGTCTTAACTTTATCAATAGCCCATAACAAACTTCCGAATTTGGACTTATCTCTGGTTGTTTCTAAAAGCTCAAGATTTCTGCGGGTATTGGCGTCAATTGAAACAAAATCAGACAAACTATAAGAAGTAATAATATCAAATTTAGGCAAATTACCTTTTTGCGTATCGACGAGATACTCAATAACAGCACCTGCTGCCTGAAACCCGAGTTTATATTCTTTAAACCCAAATGCGTCAAGCGTTACAGTGTTGAAAACCTGTTTAATATTACTTTCTGCTTTTAACTCATCAAAGGCACTATAGCTTACTTTTGAACAATTATAAGGAAGAGTTATTTCCTCAGGCAAATCAATTTTTTCATCAGGAACAATTTGAAAAGGAAGCACTTTTTGTTTTTTTACAGGAGCCAAAATTTCAGAAGGATTTATTCTTGCAAGCTCAGCCAAAATATCAGGTAAAACGCCTTGCGTAACTTTAAATTCACCAGTAGAAATATCCGTATAAGCCAAACCGAAAATATCGCCATCACAAATCAAAGCAGCTAAATAATTATTAGCATTTGCCTTGAGCAAATTATCTTCAACGAGAGTGCCTGCGGTTATCGTTCTGGTAATTCCACGTTTAACGAGTCCTTTTGCGGCGGCAGGGTCTTCTAACTGTTCGCAAATACTTATTTTGTGCCCTTTATCAAGTAATTTTGGTATGTAGTTATCAATTGCTTTAGCTGGCACACCCGCCATTGGTATCTTGCCTAAAGCACCACCATCTCTAGCGGTTAGAGTTATTTCCAAATCTTGAGAAATCGTTATTGCATCTTCAAAAAAAGCCTCGTAAAAATCGCCCATGCGGTACATCAAAATCACACCCGGATTTTGTTTTTTAATCTCCAAAAACTGACGCAACATCGGAGTTGCTTCATTTATATCGACATCTATACTGTTTATATTATTGATTTCTTTATTTGACATAGCTATACTTATTTTAGTTTAATTAAAGCAAAATAACAATTTTTTAATAAAAAATATAAAGGAAATCTTCATGAAAGGCTGTTTAAGCATATTTGTAAAAATTTTAGTGGTAATCCTTGCCTACATTGGCTTCCAATCTTTGGGCGGAGTCGACTTTGTAAAAGATAAATTTGTTGAATACACAACGCCTTCACAAGAAACGCTTATTGAAAAAGCAAAAAGCATAGCCGACCTATCACATCTTAATGATGAATATATGATTGACAGAACTGCAAATGTCCTCGGATATGATGTTGTGCTTGCTGAACATAAAAATTCCGGACAAAAAATTGCATTGATTGAGCCTAAAGACGAAGACCTTTTAACTCAAAAAGACTTTAAATCCGGTGATGTAAACAAGAAACTTCACGAATTGATTAACAAATTTCAATATCAACTCGTAAGACTTGAAAATTTTGAAGTAACCAAAAAAGGAACCTACATTGCGATGGGGCAAAAAGTTCCCTATGTTAGATTTGAAGCAGATACGGTAAATATGCCGATTGGACACATCTCAGGAACAATAGGGGTTGCCAAAAATAAATCCGGAAAAAATATTATTTTAACCTCCGTCAATAATGATGACAAGTATTCCCAAATAATCACAGAAGAATTTTTTAGAAAAGTTAAATAATTGTGCCTAAAAAAGAATACGAAAAACTTATAAAAAAATGTTTATCTTTAGCTAAACAAGCAGAAGGGAAAACAAGCCCCAACCCTTTAGTGGGAGCTGTTATTTTTGATGACGATTTCAAAATAATTTCAACAGGTTACCACCACAAATGCGGCGAAGCACACGCAGAAGTGAACGCCATAAGAAATGCCGATTGCGACCTGAAGTGTAAATCTATTGCTGTAAACTTAGAGCCATGTTCTCATCACGGAAAGACACCTCCTTGTGCCGACATGCTTATTGAAAAAGGGTTTAAAAGAGTAATCATAGGGACTCAAGACCCAAACCCCATTGTTGCAGGACGAGGCATTAGAAAGCTTGAAAAAGCAGGTATTGAAGTCATAAGCGGAATTCTTCAAGAAGATTGTAAAAATCTTAATGAAATTTTTTTCAAAAATCAAATAGAAAATAAACCCTTTATAACTCTAAAAACAGCAACAACGCTTGACGGAAAAATCGCCTGCAAAAACGGTGACTCAAAGTGGATTACAGGTGAAAAAGCAAGACACAAAGTTCAACAAATAAGAAACGCCAATGATGCTATTATGACAGGCTCAGGAACAGTTATTGCCGACAATCCCAATTTAACATGCCGAATAAAAAACGGCAAAAATCCCATCAGAATAATTGTTGATTCAAAATTGAAAACGAACCCCGACTATAATGTTTACAAAAATGACAGAACAAAAGTTTATATCTTAACAACCCAAGATGCCATTGAGAAAACCAAAAAAACATATAGCCAAAATGTAGAATTAATGCCATGTCCATCGAAAAACACACACATTGACCTTGAAAAAGCGATAAGCATGCTCTGGAACAAAGGTATAAAGAGCATAATGATAGAATCTGGTGCAAATCTTACGTCTGCTATAATTCAAGAAAATCTCGCAGACAAAATTGTTCAATTTATAGCACCTCAAATTATCGGTGATGACCAAGCCATCAGCTTTGTTCAAGGGTTTGATATAAACAAATTAGCAGAAGCAAAACACCTACAAATAAAAAATATAAAAAAATATCCCCCCGACATCATGCTCGAAATGTATATTAAAAATATTTAATAATACGCCAAGTATAGTATTATAATTTTAGTAATTTAACCTATAATAATGATATGAGTCAAAATCTATCTGAAAAAATCCATAATTTGCAAAAGAACTTTCTTGAACTGAATAACCTATTTGAATTAAACGTTATATCTAATCAAGCATGCTCTTTGGATGACTTGATAAATCGAATCAGCTCCTTCATTTCTTCAACATTGAACATCAATGGAATATACTTTTTTGTAAAAAATAATGAAATGTTCCACTCAAAAAGTTGCAATGACGTGATTTGCAGAACCTTTGATTTCGACCTTGAAGGTGCATCTTTTATAAAACTTGCCTCTGAAAAATTATTAGAAGTTACCGACGAAAATGGAGAATTGAAATACAAAGCTTTCTGGGACGCAAACGGGCTCCAAGACTTGAACAGCAAATTTTTCAAAGTTTTCAGACGTGACGGCGAAATATTCTGTATCTGTTCAATAGGTCAAAAACAAGATAAATCTCCATTTTCAGAAAGTGACTTGTTTTCTTTAAACAAAATATTCCATTGTATCGAACCGATTTTGATAAAATTTTCAAAACAGCAAGAACAGGAAAACCAAATCAAAGAATTGCACAAATCATTACACAATTTGTCAATCTTATACAATATTTCTCAAGCAGTTAATTTTATTGACGATTTAAAAGGGCTAATTCAAGTCATACTTGGTAAAGCACTCGAAACTATTGATGCTGAAAAAGGCTCTTTAATGCTATACGACTACACTGACAACACTTTGCAAGTAAAAGTCGTCTATGGTTTGAATGACCCTAAACATGAATTTGATATAAATAACGGCGTAATCGAATGCACAAAACTTAAAGCTAATGAAGGCATCGCCGGCAAAGTTTTTGCGGAAAAACGCTCTATTATAACAAACCTCGGGCAAAACGACCCCCGTTTTTCAAAAGCCAATATATCAGCTAATGTGTCTTCTTTAATTTGCGTACCTTTGGTCGCAAAAGGAGAAGCAATAGGCGTTATCAACATTACAAACAAAAAAAATAACAGGCTTTTTAACAAACAAGACCTTGAATTTATTGAAGCACTTGCAAACCAAGCTGCAATTGCGATTGACAATGCAAAATTGTACGAACTTGCAACAAAAGACGGTTTAACAAAATTATATATTTATCGTCATTTCTACTCTTTGTTAGAAACAGAGCTAAAACGTGCAAAACGTTACAGACACGTGCTTTCTTTGCTTATGATGGATATTGACAACTTCAAAAGCATTAATGATACCTATGGACACCTTATAGGCGACAGGGTTTTAAAAGAAATAGCAGCAACAATAAAAAATACCGTCCGCAACATCGATGTTCCTGCAAGATACGGTGGCGAAGAATTTACGGTTATTCTTCCTGAAACAACATCAAAAGATGCCAGAATTATTGCTGAAAGACTAAGACAAAATATTGCAAAAATTGCAATTCCATTAGATGAAGCAACCACAATAAAACCAACAATAAGTATTGGTATAGCAGAGTTCCCGACTAATGCAGAAAACGAAAAAGAATTAATCGACTTGGCAGACAAAGCACTCTACAAAGCTAAAAACGACGGCAAAAATTGCGTCTATGAGCATTGTGCAGAAGGCTTCTTCCGTTGCGAGAAGATTGATGAACCTGTTTAAAAAGAAAAACGAATTAATTAAGCACCATATTTAGGAGCGTTATTATTTTTCTTTTCGGCTTTTTCTAAAGCATCAAGTTGTGCATCTGCAACTTTCATAAAAGTGTCGCATTTTAATGCTTCTAAAGAAGAACGTTGGTCAGATAAGTAAGCACCTCTTAAGCTGGTATTTCCAATGTTGTTAAGAGCAGAATCTTGAATAGCCATTCCACGGAATGCCATATTATTTTGCATTGAAATTGCATTTAAACTTGCTAAAAAATTAACTAACATTATCTTTCCTTTTTTCCGCTCACAGTATAACACAAACATACTTATATTGCTAGTGTTGCAGTTATTTAAAGCTACATCTCTTTACAATATTTTGCATTTTTAAAAGAGCGGTATAAGTAGGCAAAATCAAAAGCGTTTCGTCTTGCTCTGTTATAGCAGCGGCAGCCGATATAGCATTTTTCAAATCTTTTTCAACATGGATTTGAGACTCGTTAACACCTGCATATTTCAAGCGAACAGCCATATCAAAAGCTCTGACACCTGAAACGATAATATCTTGAGTATAATTTTTCAAAAGCTCAAAATCAGCATCCCAAATCCACGATACATCACGCCCGTCAGCGTAATTATCGTTCAAAACAATGAGTAATTTTGATTTTTTAGTATCGGCAATTAACCTTAATACTTCAGTCGCACCCACCGGATTTTTTATCAATTGAACAAGTGCACTTTTGCCTTTGATAGTAAGTCTTTCTGCCCTACCAAAAACAGATTTGTACGTATCAAAGCCCAATTGAATTTCTCTTGGAGAAACATCTAATTCAAGAGCCATAGCAATTGCAGCTAAAGCGTTGTAAACATTATACAAACCCGGTAAAGGTATTTTAAAAGCTTCTTCTTTTCCGTTAAGCTCAATATTTATAATAGAATGGCTCGGATATATATGCCCAACAGCCTTATATTTCAAATCAGGACGCCCATAAGAGCACTTGCAGTTATAATCACCGATATGAGCATAATACCTTTTTTTATAGGTTAAAGCTTCCCCGCACACAGGGCAGGAAACAGTTTCAATAGGAGCTTTGGCATCTTGGGTTTCAAATTCGAATTTAATATCTTCAAATCCATAATAAATTCTTTCATTATTATTTCCGAGATTTGAAACCATCGGATCATCAGCATTTAAAACCAATTTCAATTTTTTATTTTTATCAATAGCTTCTTGAATTTTTTTAAAAGTAGTATCAAGTTCTCCATACCTGTCTAACTGGTCACGGAAAAGATTTGTCACCAAAAGATAAGTTGCAGTTATATAGTCATAAACTTTTGTCAGATATGCTTCGTCTGATTCTAAAATAAAGAAATCAGATTTTCTGTTGAAGCCGACCCCATCTAAAAGTGCACTCGTAATGCCTGTAAGCATATTTGCACCTTTTTCGTTGTGAAGGACTTTTCTTCCTGAAATATTAATAATATGAGCCAAAAGTCCGGCAGTCGTAGTTTTTCCGTTAGTCCCCGTGATATTTACAATACCTTCTTTTGCATATTTTTGAGCCATTTGTAAAAAATCAGGACAAATTTTTAAACCGACCATTCCGGGAAAAGAGGTCCCCGAGGATTTGCTTATAGCTTTTAAAACTAAAGATAAAGTATTTGCGGCAACAATAGCCGAATAAAACTTAAATTTGCTCATAAAATAATATACCAAGCCTATTCATAATTGTGTAGATATACTTTATAATAGTATAAAATTTAATTTTATCAAAAAGGTAATATATGTTAGTTGTTTTAATAATGCTATTAATAATACTTGAAATCATTACAGGAATTTTTGTCATGACTTTTTTAATTCGCACAGACAAAATGATTTGTGAAGTCAATTTGACAGTTTTGAGATACAAAAAAGGGATAATAAACCTAATTTCTGACTACAGAATGAATATAAAAATGTTAAATCATAAAATAAAAATATTTAAACGAGAAATTGAGCTAAAAAAGATTTTCGACATTCTTCAAACTATAGCAAGCCTTTCGTTCATTTTTAAGCTGAAAAAGACAAAAGTTTTGTAAACAATCATAAACATTTTAGCAAACTTAACAATCTTTATTTCATGCTTAAAATATAATTATATTGTGGTACTATACATGATTTAAAGGCAAAAAAGTGAAAACTGCGATATACCCCGGTAGCTTTGACCCTATAACCAAAGGACATTTAGACGTTTTAAAGCGAGCCGCCAGTATATTTGACAAGGTCATTATAGCCGTATTAGTGAACAGTTCAAAGAAATCCTTCCTCCCCATAGAAGATAGATTGAAGCTAATTAAAGAGTCATGTGTTGATTTGCAAAATGTTGAAGTAGACAGTTTTGACGGATTAACAATCGACTACGCAAGGCAAAAAAACGCAAATGTCCTCATTAGAGGATTAAGAGCAGTTTCCGATTTCGAATACGAAATGCAACTCTCTCAAACAAATAGTGCACTTGCCTCAGACATAAATACCGTATTTTTGATTACAAAACCTAAATACAACTTCATCTCATCCAGTACCGTGAAGGAAATTGCGACAATGAAAGGTGATATAACTAAATTTGTACCAAAACCTGTCGCCGAATACTTGAAAGAAAAAATATAAAGGAAAGGTATTATAACTATGACACAGCTTCGCATTAAAGAGCTTTTAGGAAAAGCCAACTTCTTATTAGACAAAGGATTGCACATCATGCCGGGTTTCGTTATCCTTAGAAATGCAGAAATGGAAGCAACTTTGGATAGAATTGACGCTTCAATTCCTGAAGATATTAAAGAAGCGGAAATTATATTAAGACGTCGTGATGAAATTCAACTTGAAGCTCAAAACAGGGCAGAAAGAATCATCTCAGACGCACAAAATGAAGCTGCTCGTATTTTGAGTGAGTCAGAATTGCTGAGAGCAGTTCAACAAGAAGCATCCAAAATTAGAGAACAAGTCATAAATGACTGCGAAGATATCAAAAATCAAGCTAATCGTGAAGCTGAAAATACAAAAGTTTTGGCTCTTCAAGATGCAGCTAAAATTAAAGAAGGTGCTGAAAATTACGCCGAACAAATTTTGAACAATCTTGATACAGACTTGAACCAATTACAACAAATTGTAAGAAATGGACAAGTTTATCTTGAAAAACAAAAAGCTGAAAGCTACCAAAATATTCCAAACTATCAACAATCTCAAATGCAAATGCAACAACAAAATAATATGCAACAAGAAGTTGAAGAATACGATACTGTAGAATAGAAGCAAAAAACAAATAAAGCATTTAAAAAGCTCCTATAAAGGAGCTTTTTTGCAACAATAAAATAGTTTATACCGATTTAATGATTTCCAATAAAAGTTTTTGGAAATTTTCTTTTACTCTGTCAGCTGTTTCTATTACTTCTTGATGGTTTAGAGGGGAGTCAGTGACTCCTGAAGCATAGTTTGTCAAACAACTCACGCCAAGTACGTCAACGCCACAATAATTTGCCACAATCGCCTCTGGTGCTGTAGACATTCCAACCGCATCAGCACCCAAAAGCTTCAACATCTTAACTTCTGTCGGCGTTTCATAGCTCGGCCCAGTAACTGCAGCATAAACACCTTCTTTTACGGATATACCTAAAGCTTTTGCTTTTGCTTTGACTATGTTTCTCAAATCTTCCTTGTAAACATTACTCATATCAGGGAAACGTGTTCCTAAAGTATCATCGTTATTACCGATAAGAGGATTTGTCCCCATGAAATTAATATGGTCTTTGATAATCATTAAATCACCAGGGAAATATGCCTTATGCAAAGCCCCTGCCGCATTTGTAACGACAAGCGTTTTCACTCCCAATTTTTTCATAACCTTTACAGGATACGTGACCGTCTGCATATCATGACCTTCGTAGAAATGATAACGACCTTGCATCATAACAACTTTTTTACCTTCAATCGTTGCAAAAACAAGCTGTCCTTTGTGTCCTGCCACATGGGAAGGCTTAAAGCCCGGAATGTCGTTATAGCTGATTTTTGTTGCTTCATATTTATCAGCAAATTCGCCTAAACCCGAACCCAAAATAATACCTATTTCAGGCACAAAACCATTGATTTTATCTTTTATAAAAGATACAGAATTTTCAAGCATTAAAACGCCTTTCTATTTAACAAAGAAGTGAAAACCTACCGCCATTAAAGTACCTACAATCCAGCAGTAGTAAGCAAATATCTTCATAGAATGTTTATTTAAAAACTTCATGAAATATTTTATACAGAAATAACCAACAATAAGTGAAACAAAGAATCCTATAACAATTGAGCCCCAATTAAAATTAATAAAGCTATTAGGCTCAATTTCTAAAATAGGATAAAAAATTGAAGTCCCGATGATAATAAGAATGCTTAAAAGAAAAGAATAGCGGGCACTTGTGACTCTATCGACACCGCATAAAAGCCCTGTGCTGATTGTCATACCTGAACGAGATAACCCCGGGAATGCAGCAAGCCCTTGAGCTATACCAATTGCTATGGCTCTTTTAAAATTCATTTTATCTATTAAATTAATTTTTGTTGAAATAATCTCACTAAAAAACAAAACGCATCCTGTTAAAATCAAAAAACACCCCACGATTGCAGGTGATGAAATCAATTTTTCCGAAACATCTTTCAATGGATAAGCAACGAGTATCGTGAAGATAGTTCCAACCACTAAATAAATAGGGAGCATTGCCTCAGGAGCAGAAAAATTCTTTGTTTTAACCGCATTGACAAATTCTTTTATTATCTTTATCAAATCTTTCCAAAAGAAAATAAAAATCGCAAACAAAGTACCTAAATGCAAAACGATATCAAAAAATACTTCTTCGCCATTAGCAGTAATAAATTCATGACCACATAAAAGCTTGTAGACACTAGATACTAAAACCAAATGACCTGAACTTGAGACAGGTAAAAATTCTGTTAGACCTTGAATAAAGCCCATCAAAATGGCTTGCAATGTAGACATATTCCTCCTTATTCAAAATATGACGCACAAGAGTTTTGAGTTTCCCAAACAGAAACTTTAGAAACTTGCGGAATTATTTTTTTTAACTCAACGTAAATAAACTTTGATATTATTTCACTGCTTGGACTGCTATTCTTAAACTGAGGTAACTCGTTTATATCAGTATGATCAAGAATGTCTAATATTGAGTTTAATTCTTTTTTCAATATTTTAAAATCTATTAACAAATTCGATTTATTTAACTCGTCGCCGCTGATGTAAGCTTCGACCTTCCAATTATGACCGTGTTGATTTTCACATTCGCCGTCATAATTTAATAGATGATGAGCCGCAGAAAACGAGCTTTCAACTTTTAGTTCGTACATTATAACAATTCTTCTAAATCTTTAATAATACCTTTATTTTTATTGGCAAATTCAGAACCGCGAGCTTCAATAGCAAGCTTCAAAATCAAAGGAAGATTCATACCTTTGCCGTTTTCAAGATTGTTGCAATAGAATTCTTCGAAGTTGTTAGGAATTCTTAAACACCAATTGCAATCACCTGATGTACCAGGGCGGTTGTAGACATCATAAACGCCCAAGAAATCTGTGAAGAAAATTTGAATATTTTCTGCTTTACAAGCGAAAAGTTCAACAAATTTTGTTTGAGTTAAGAAATCAGCATCTTTAGAAATTCTTACTGCAATTTCTTCTTTTTCTTCGTCAGTGGCTTCAGTCCAATAATCATCTGCAAGATTTTTACCGTTCAAATAGCCTTCATGAGTATTAACTGTTTGAGCAGCCCACATTGAGATTGGTTCATTATCATGGGTTCCAACCATAGCCCATACATTTTCTTCAATATTTGAACCACGATAAGGATGTTTTGGTTTTTCCGGAACAACAAATTGAGTCAATCTCATACCTTGAAGTTCAAAATATTTCATAACATTTTCAACAGGATAAGTCAAAGTGCCGAGGTCTTCGCAGACAATCGCATCTTTATCAAGTCCCATTTCTTTAGCTGCTGCGATAACGATTTTATCAACCAAAGCACCGTATTTTTTGATTTGTTCATCAGTCAAAGATTTAATTCTTTTTTCTTTGTCTGCTTCGACTTCATCGTTCAAATCTTCCATCGTAGCAATGGCGAATCTTGAAAGTTCAGGATGTTCAGGAGAGGAGTATAGCCTGCCTGCACCTTCTTCAATTTTCGGCTTATGTCCTACTTTATAAACCCAAGGGTCGATTAAACCTACAATGTGGTCAATTCTGACGCCACCGGGGTTTTCCTTAAACATTTTTTTGTATAATTCTTTTAATAATTTTCCGCCATCGCCCAATGAACCGTCTTGATTAAACAATTTTTCAGGATTCATAACCGGGAAGCCCCACGCTTGTCCATCTTCTGAGAAGTAATCAGGAGGGCAGCCGAGCATCCAGCCGTCTAAAAATAAAGATTGATAAGCCCAAGTGTCACGGTCTGAGAAAGCGACTTGTCTATCTGCAATCATTTTAATATCTTTAGATTTAGCGTATTTTTTAGTTTTTTCATTTTGTTCAAAAACAACGAATTGGCAGAAAGAATAGAATTCAATTAATTCTGCATATTTTGTTTCCAGTTGTTTTTTTCTTTCAGCAAAAATAGCTTTTTCTTTTTCATCACGAGGATTTAAAAGTCTTTTGTCCATATCGTTAGACCAATTCGGCCAATAATCGTTTTCATTTTCAACAATCAAAGCTTCGTATAGAGCGTCGTTTTGGAGCCAAAAAGCATTATTTTTTTTGAAGTTTTCGAATGCTTTTCCGAGTCTGTGTGGTTTTTTTGCTTTGAAATTATCAAAGGCTTCTTTCAAAGCTTCTTGCTGAACACTAAAAATGTAGGAATAAGCAGTTTTATTTACTTCTTTATTCGGATTATTATTTACAACATTATTGTAAGTTTCTTCTGATAAAATAGATTTCCAATCTTTTGTAGTTAATTGTTCTAAATCAATAAACAAAGGATTGTTTGAGAAAATAGTACCTGTATAAGGAGAAGAATCAATAGCTTTTGTTTTTCCGGCAGGACCGACTTGAATAGCGTTAAAAACGCCACTAACGAAATCTATAACATTTTCAGCAGCTTTAGAATTTGTAGTACCAAACCCTGTATTTTTACCATCTTCAGCAGGGAAACTGTTAGCGTGAGCTATAAACGCCAAATTCTTTTTCCCTAGTGCCTTTAAAGCTTTTGAAATAGTTTTTTTAGTTTTCTTATCAAAACAAAATTTTTTCTTTTCTGTACAGCAAGCCACTGTTATATCCTCATTAGTGTATCTTCTCAAGAATTGTAGCATTATATTTAAAATTTTAATAGTAGTTATCAGTTTAGATTTAGACTTTTTAACATTTTTCAAAGTATTGCAGAAAATTGATTAAGCCAAAATAGTTTTTAAGTAAGCTTAATTATTAATAAAATTTTCTTTTTTTAGTGTCGAATAAGAAAATTAACTAAAGAACTTGGCGTATATAGAATCTATATTTTTCAAATAATCTTGAAGGTCAAAACATTCTTCAATTTCTGCAACGGTGAGATATTCAAGAATTTTTTCATCTTTCATTAGATTTTCTTTAAAATTGCCGTTATTTTCAAATGCGTCAAGAGCATTTGTTTGAACCAATATGTACGCATCTTCCCTCAAAAGACCTTTTGAACAAAGCTTCAAAAGAACTTTTTGCGAATAGACAATTCCACCGTATAGAGAAGTATTTTTGAGCATATTTTTCTCTTTGATAACAAGGTTTTTCATAACTGTATTTAAACGGTTAAGCATATAGTCAATGAGGATTGTTGAATCGGGAAAAATAATTCTTTCCACACTACTGTGACTTATATCTCTTTCATGCCAAAGTGGAATGTTTTCTAATGCAGCTATTGAGTTTGAGCGGACTATACGAGCTAAACCCGAGAGATTTTCACCAGAGATAGGATTTTTCTTATGCGGCATAGCTGAAGAACCCTTTTGCCCCTTAGAAAAGCCTTCTTCAACCTCCAAAACTTCTGTCCTTTGGAGATGACGCAATTCAATAGCACATTGCTCGATAACAGTTGCAATAAGAGCTAAAGCTTGATGGAATTGAGCGTGAATATCTCTTGCAATTACTTGAGTGGAAATCCTTGCCGGAGTCAAATTTAACTCTTTACACGCAAGAATTTCTATTTGAGGGTCAATATTACTGTAAGTACCGACAGGACCTGATATTTGACCTACTTTTGCAGTTTCTGAAACTTGCTCAAAATTTTTCAAATTACGCTCAAATAAATCGACCCAATTGCACATTTTTACACCGAAAGTCATCGGTTCGGCATGCACTCCGTGCGAACGACCTATACACACTGTATTCTTGTGCTCAAGTGCCTTTTCTCGCAAAGTTTTTATAAGCTCTTTCATATCATTTTTTATAATTTTTGAAGCATCTTGAATTTGTAAAGCAAGAGCAGTGTCAATAATATCAGAGCTTGTAACGCCCATATGTATGTAACGAGATGAATCACCTACATTTTCATTAACATTTGTCAAAAAAGCGATAACATCATGATTTACTTCTTTTTCAATTTCATCAATTCTCTCAACAGAAAAAGAAGCTTTTTCTAATATATTTTTCAAATCATCATCAGGAATCAACCCCATTTGATTATAAGCCTTGCAAATAGCCTTTTCCACCATTAAATAATATGAGAATTTGCTATCTAAATCCCAATTTTTTTTCATTTCGTCACGGGAATATCTATCAATCATTTGTTATTACCTTTATCTTTAAGCAATTTTATTCTACAATGAATGAGTGAAACTGAAAAGAGCAAACAATGAGGTGAATATGTCAAGACAACCGTTTTTTTATGATATTACATTACGTGACGGCAATCAGTCATTAAAAAAACCTTGGAATAAGGTCGAAAAAGAAATAATATTTAAACACCTCGTCGAACTAAATGTTCAAGCAGTAGAAGCAGGCTTTGCGGCTGCATCTGAAATGGATTATGAAACTTGTAAAAGACTTTCTGAAATAGCACCTGATAATATGGTTATCTCTGCATTAGCAAGAGCTGTTGAGAAAGATATAATAAAAGCCGCTGAATCTATTCAAGCTTGTAAACGTCCCCGATTGCACACTTTTATCGCAATGAGCCCTTTTAATATGAAATACGTTTTGAATAAACGTCCTCAAGAAGTGCAAAAAGCAGCAATTGAAGCTGTCACCTTTGCAAAAAAAACTATTGGCTCTAATGGAGAGGTTCAATTTTCAGCAGAACACTTCGGCGACTGCATGGAAAATTTAGATTTTGTAATCGATTCGTTGAAAAAAGTTGTTAAAGCGGGTGCAACCGTTATAAATTTGCCAAATACAGTTGAAAGAACAAGAGTCAAGACTTTTGTAGATATGGTAGAAAAAGTATATGCTGCACTCCCGAGAGATATTATGATTGCGGTTCACTGCCACAATGACCTTGGTATGGCAACAGCAGCAACTGTTGAGAGCTATTTTGCAGGAGCCGTTCAACTTGAATGCTGTCTAAATGGATTAGGCGAAAGAGCAGGCAATACAAATATGTATGAAGTAGCAGTCGCCTTGCATAATTCAGGCATCGAAGTACCTTTGGATTTGTCAAAAATATATGAGCTTGCCTTGACCGTTTCAGATATGGCGAAAGTACCTATTGCAGATAAAGCCCCTTTAATCGGACCTGAATCTCTTGCACATAGAAGCGGTATCCACCAAGACGGTGCCATCAAAACCAAAGATATGGAAAAAGGTGCTTATAGACCTATTCACCCTTCTTTAATAGGTAGAAAAGACGACGAAAAACTCGGATTCACTTCTCAATCAGGAAAAACAGCAGTATTTGAAATCATTTCAGACGCAGGTTATCCGATTACAATTCAAGAAGCCGTCAGAATTACGCCTATTGTTAAAGAAGCGGCAGAAAAAGTCGGAGAGCTTCCAACCCGCAACATTATTGACATCTACTTTAGAGAAGTTTTCAATGTCAAAGGTCCTTTTATATTGTTGGGACTTGAAAAAATCTGTAATGAAAAATTCCAACTTCAATTCAGTCACAACGGAGAAAATTTTGACGTGGTAGGCGAAGGAAACGGACCACTTGACGCTTGCTTAAACGCATTAAAAACAGCAGGCTTTACTTACAATTTACTCCACTACGAACAAAAAGCTTTAGACGAAGAAATTTTAGGCTCTGGAGCTACAGCGATGACCGTTATAGAATTTGAAACATCAAAAGGTCAAAAAATAATATCAAGAGGAAAGGACGAAAGTACAATCAACGCTAACGTTAAAGCAGTATTTAACGGACTTAACTTGATTGCTAAGGCAGAAAAAAATGAATAAACAAGAACTAATCGAAAAAGACAAAAAATACGTTTGGCACCCCGACACCCAAATGAAAGACTATGAAAAAGAAAGCCCTATTATCATTGAACGAGGTAAAGGGATTTATGTTTGGGATATCGACGGCAATAAATATATAGACGCTATTGCCTCATGGTGGGTAAATACATTGGGACATTCAAACCCGAGGCTAAACAAAGCACTTTGCAATCAAGTGGAAAAAATCGAACACGTGCTTTTGGGTGGCTTTTCACACGTTCCTGCAATTGAACTTGCAGAAGAACTTGTTAATATCACAGCACCGTCTTTAACTAAAGTTTTTTTCTCAGATAACGGCTCTACAGCTACAGAAGTTGCAATTAAAATGGCATTTCAATATTGGCAACAAGTAGGACGCCCGACAAAAACCAAATTTGTCGCAATGGAGCAATCTTACCACGGCGACACATTAGGTTCTGTTTCAGTTGGAGGAATAGATACATTTTATGCTATTTTCAAACCGCTTTTATTTGAAAAATTTGAAGCAAAAAGCCCCTATTGTTACCGTTGCCCTATGGGATGTGACAAGCAAACTTGCGAGTGCGAATGTATAAATTCAGCAGAAGAAATCTTCAAATATCATCACGAAGAAATCGCAGCTATGATAGTCGAACCATTAGTACAAGGTGCTTGCGGAATGAGAATGTATCCACCTAAATACCTTAAAAAATTAAGAGCACTCTGCGATAAATATGAAATATTGTTAATTCACGACGAAGTCGCCATGGGATTTGGCAGAACAGGAAAAATGTTTGCCTATGAACATGCCGGAATAGAACCTGATTTTGTTTGTCTTTCAAAAGGCATAACGGCGGGTTATTTGCCGCTTGCTGTAACTATAACTAACGACAAAATCTACAAAGGTTTTTATTCTGATGACTTTATGAAGGCATTTTTCCACGGACATAGCTACACAGGTAACCCTCTGGCAGCAGCTATTGCAGTTGAAAATTTAAAAATATTCAAAGAAGAAAAAATAATAGAAAGCCTTCAACCAAAAATTGAATACATGAAAAAAGAAACCCAAAGATTATACGAATTAAATCAAGTCGGAGATGTAAGACAAACAGGCATGATAGTAGCGATTGAGCTTGTAAAAGACCGCGAAACAAAAACGCCTTTTGACGCAAGTGAAAAAATCGGCAAAAAAATATATTATGAAGCATTAAAACTTGGTGCTATTCTAAGACCCTTAGGCGACACAATATATTTTATTCCGCCTTATGTAATTACGAAAAACGAAATAAAACAGCTTGTAGATATTGCCTATAACTCAATAAAAAATGTATTTGACGATTAATCTGAGAATGGATTTTCTTTGTCCTCGTCATTTTTTTTATGTTCAAACGGTTTTTTAAATTTTTCAACGAAACTCGAGAAAAACTCCTTAACAGGAGGTTTTTCTTCTTTGTCCTCTTTTATGTCTAAAGTATCTTCAAACGTATCGTCATCAGAGCCAAAAACGTCACTTTTTTGTTCTTTCTTTTTATTTTTACGTTTGAAGTAGCCCAAGTTGCCGCCGCCGCCATTATTTTTCATTTGCTGCGCCTCTTGAATCATCGGTTTTTTAAAATTTGAAGGACCGTTAATATCAAATGACATTTGAGAACACCAAGATTATAACTTGCATTATCATTATATACTACTTTTGTAGAAACTTAAATCCTATATATAAAGTATTATTACAAAAATTGACAAAAGCCTGTCGCACATGGGTTTTGAGGAAGAAATAAATAAATAATATTTATACCAAATTTTTTAACTTTACAAACATGCCAAATTAAATTTTTTCATTAATAATATTACTATGAGTGATATGAATATCGGACAATCCTCCAATAATTTTAATTCACAAAATTTTGTAAATAACTCCGCAAGCAATGCCAAAAATGCAGACGGGGTAAATTTCAAATCTTCACAAAATAACGCTATGCCGCAGACCCCAACGCCTGCACCAACTATTACTTATCAACAAATAGCGGCCCAAACGAAATATATAAATACACAATTAGCCCAATTAAATAGTGGTGACAAAGGTGTATTGCTTAGAGATTTACTGAATTTACCGCAAAACCTTAAAGATTTTTTGTTGATGATGACATCTAGCGTAACCGCTGAAACAACAGCCTCACAGCTTGAAACTTTAATGATGAATTCAAATCTTGATATTTCAAAATTAATTCAATTTATGCAACAAAACGGGAAAGAAGCACTATCAAAGCTTTATCAAATGATAGCTAACTTTAATCAAATGGGCACATCTATGAAAACAGCCCAACTAAATGAATTGTCTGCCGTTATAAATGCTTGTATTCCAACCACAGGTACTTCTCAGACTCAAATGATAAAAAATATTTTGTTGCTTTACCTTCCGTGGCTTCCTTTAGGTGAAGAAAACGGCTTTAGCCTTGAAATAAATGAAAAAACTACAGGCGGAAACGGTGAAAGTGACGACTCTGTTACGATTTTGATTGCAACTAAACATTTCGGCAACGTGCAAGTTGTGTTGTTCAAAGCACCTCAAAAAGCTATCGCTATGCAAATTACATGCAGCAAAGAATTTCCCAAAAATGAAGTTGAAAAAAATCTCTCAGGCGAAGCCTTAAACTATAACGTCCAAACAGAAATCGCCTTTGAAGAAAGAGAAAATTTCAGCAAAACAAAAGAAGATAAAACAAAAACCGAAGTGACACTAAATACAAGCCCCGGAGTTAATCCTTTCTTGATTTTAATGGCACAAGCTGTTATAAAAACAATTATCGGAATTGATAAAAATTATGACCTTACAGAATCAAGAAAAGAAAAATTAGATGGCTAAAATAAAAACGAAATGGATTTGCCAAAACTGTGGCTACGAAACTGCACGCTCTTTGGGCAAATGCCCCGAGTGTAACTCATGGGGCTCTTTTACAGAAGAAAAAGAACTACCTCAAGCAACAAGCAAAATAACAACTTTTCGAGATGACTCGCCTGTGTGCCTTATTAACGAAATCGAAATAACTAAATCCATAAGATTTTCAACAGGCTTTGAAGAATTTGACAGAGTCTTAGGAAACGGCTTAGTGCAGGGCTCAATGGTGCTTTTGGCAGGTGACCCCGGGATAGGTAAATCGACTCTTGTTCTTCAAACCAGCAAAACCATTTGCGAAAACGGAAAAAAACTCTTATACGTATGTGCTGAAGAATCAAGCTCACAAATAAAGCTAAGAGCCCAAAGATTAAATGTAAATTCTGACAACCTTTATGTATATTCTCAAACCAATTTTGAAAGCATAAAAGAGCAAATCGACAAACTTGAGCCACAAGTTATAGTGGTTGACAGTATCCAAGCCATATACACGGGAGCAATTACGAGCTCTGCAGGGAGCGTATCTCAAATAAGAGAATGCACAAACTACCTGATGGACATTGCAAAAAGTAAAAATATAACAATAGTAATAATCGGACACGTCACAAAAGACGGCAACATTGCAGGACCCAAAATACTTGAGCACATGGTAGATACTGTTGTTTATTTTGAAGGTGACAGGTATAAATCTTACAGACTCTTAAGATGCAATAAAAACCGATTCGGAAGTACAAATGAAGTCGGCGTTTTTAATATGGTAGAATCAGGTCTTGTCGAAGTAACAAATCCGAGTGAACTATTTATTCACGACAGAACCAAGAATATCACCCCGGGGAGCGTAATAATTGCGACAAACGAAGGAACAAGGGCACTTTTAGTAGAAATACAAGCACTTGTCGGTTCAACCTCTTACAACACACCTCGCAGGGTTTCTACGGGTGTTGAATACAACCGTGTTTTGCAAATCCTTGCCGTTTTAGAAAAACGAATTGGGCTAAACCTTAGCAAATATGATGTTTACGTCAATATTATCGGCGGAATAGAAATTGATGAGCCGGCAGCTGACCTCGGCATAGCTCTTGCTATTGCAACTTGTGCAAGAGATGTAATTGTAAGCCCTGATACCGTTATAATAGGTGAAATAGGGCTTTCTGGCGAAATAAGACAAGTTAATAATATCGAAAAAAGAATAATGGAAGCTCAAAAATTAGGATTTAAAAAAGTAATTATCCCAAAATTGAACCAAAAACTTGAAAACAAATACGAGATAACAATTATCGAAGTTTCTCGTCTTATGGATGCAATAAGTGCATGCGTTTGTAAAGAAAACGCAATGAACTAAGGCAAACAAGGAGTTTTTGTAAAGTCGATATTTTCAACATTCATCTCAGACAACAAATTCAGCCAATCGTCATAATAATCAATCAATGCAAGCATATATGAGCGTAAGAGATTCAAATGAGTTTGCTGAGAAACAATTAAAGTGGTCAATGACATTTCGTTTGTAGCATAAGCTTTATGAGAATATTTGATAACCTTATCAGAATCTTCTAAAACACCTGTATGATAATAGTTTAAAATATCTCTTGAATTTACAAAATCCAAGTATGCCTTGCGGACATCTTGTCTTGCCTTGTTTTGAACAGACTTTAAAACAAGTTTTTTTTGTTCAATATTTATTTTTGCCTTTTGAATTTCAGGATTATACCTGTATAATATCGGTAAATCAATACTTCCTCCGACAAATGCACCTTGAAGAACTCCCCCATCAGAAATTCCAAAATCATTATTTTGGAAATCAGAAAGATACATATAACCTGAAGAAACAGAAATATCAGGGATTTTTTTACTTTCTGCTATTTTTAATTCTTTTTGAGCAGTATCAATATCACTTTTAGCAAGTTGAATATCCAATCTTTTTTCAAACGCAATTTTTTCTGCGTCTTCAAGGGATAAGGGATTTGTATCAGGTTTTGGAGTCGCAAATTTTTCATAATCACTGTCTTCTTCAAGCCCGTCATCTATTATATCAAATAGGCTGTCTTCGATTAAATTCAAGGATTTGTTAAATAAGATTTGAGCCAATTTTTCCTCATTTTCAGCCCCTTTTATTTGCGTAATTATTTGATTATATATAATTTTCGCCTGCAAATATTCAATTTCAGCAGCATCAGTTTTATTCAATTTATTTTTAGAAACAGCAAGTGTTTTTTCTAAAAGTTTTTGTTGAATCAATAAATCTTTCAAAATAGATTTATAACCGGCATACTCAATATATCTTGACCGAACAGTCATTTTTATTTTAAAAATATCTTGTTGCAAAACAATATTTGCAGACCCAAAATTAGAAATAGCTTTTTCCTTTCGCGGTTTTCTTTTCATAACCTCGATGGGGAGAGTTATTCCGCCTTGTTGAGGGTTACCGATTGAAGTATTTCCGAGGTAAAAAAACGTTTCAAATTTGGGGTTTTTCAAGGCATTTACGATTTTGATGTCTTTTTTACTTTTATCAACGTTTTTTGATGAAATAAAAATATCAAGATTATTTGTCGAAACAAGCTCCAAAGCTTCGTCCAAAGATAGAGTGCCGGTAAGAGTTCCTTCTGCGAAAGCAGGTAAAAAACAAAATAGAATTAATAGAAAAATTACGAATATTTTTTTCATCATAATTCAATTTATTAAGCCATAATGACAAAACTGACAATAGCCTAAAGTTCTAAAAAGCAGACTTATTTTACAGGTGACTTGAAAGGAGCGAAAAAATATGCGATACTGGTTAGAAGCTTTATTGGAATAGAGGAATTAAAATTGAGACTAGATGAATTGCATAATCTTCCGGGGACGCTTATTTGCGTAGAGGGGATTGACGGCTCGGGGAAATCAACTCAACTTGTTATATTAAGAGATTGGCTCAAATCTCGAAAACAAGATGTAATTTTTACAGAATGGAATTCTTCTGATTTAATCTCTCAAACAACTAAAATGGCGAAAAAGAAAAATCTGCTAAGCCCAAAAACATTCAGCCTTTTGCACGCTGTTGATTTTGCAGACAGACTTGAGCAAATCATAATTCCTGCACTAAAAGCTGGCTTCATCGTACTGGCAGACAGATATGTTTATACCGCCTTCGCAAGAGATGTAGCAAGAGGAGCTGACCCTGATTGGGTTCGAAATATGTACGGTTTTGCGGTTAAACCCGATTTAACTCTTTATTTCCATGTTCCGGTTGAAGTTTCATTAGAGAGAATTTGCTCTAATAGAACACCTAAATTCTACGAAGCAGGCATGGATTTAAAAATCAGCAACGACCCTTATGAAAGTTACAAAATTTTCCAAAGCAGGGTCAATGCGGAATATAAAAAAATGGTCAGCGAATATGGACTTGTAGAAATTGATGCTTGCGATTCAATCCATGCAAAACAAATTATATTCAGGGAAAAAGTAAAACAAGTTCTTGCAAAAAAAGGAATCAATCTATAAATGGAAAAAGTTTCAAAATACAAATCAAAACACGGATACGACGGATTGCTAATAGTAATCGAGGGTACAGACGGCTCTGGGAAATCTACTCAAATTGAACTTTTAAAACGCTGGATTGAAGATCAATCCTACGGTGCAATGGTTAGTGAGTGGAAGACCTCTCGATTTATAGCAGACGCTATTGATGACGCCAAAGACAGAAACCTGCTTAACGCAACTACTTTTAGCCTGTTGTACGCAGCAGATTTTACTGATAGGCTCGAAACAACAATTTTACCCGCACTAAAAGCAGGTTTTGTAGTTCTTTTAGACAGATATACATATACGGCTTGTGTTAGAGATGTCGTAAGAGGACATGATGTTGAATGGGTTGAAAACCTATATAATTATGCCCCTGAACCTGATTTGGTTTTCTATTTAGATGTCCCCGTTGAAATGCTTCTAAAAAGAATTATCGGCACAACCGGACTCGATTATTGGGAGTCAGGACGTGACATCGGGCTAAGTTCTGATTTCTACAAAAGTTTTCAAATGTATCAAGGCAAATGTCTTGATGAATATAGAAAAATTATCGAAAAAAATAATTTTATTTCAATCGATGGAACTTTAAAACCGAAAGAAATCCACAAAATCATCGTATCTGATGTAAAAAAATTGCTTGATATGGGGGCTATAGCCTAGTTCAAATCTTAATTATCATCACCTTTTCCTTTATAAAGATTTTATAAAGGCATATAAATAATGTGCTACAATCGAATTGTGGAAAATTAATATTTAGGAGGAGAAAAAGATGATTCCTATTTTGGACTTAAAAAGACAATATAAACAAACAGGAAAAGAAATAGAAAAAGAAGTTTTGGATATTTTGCAATCAGGTGCCTATATAATGGGTAAACACAACAAAGGATTGCAAGAAGAATTTGCGAATTTTATCGGAGTAAAACACTCTGTAACATTAAATTCAGGTACAGATGCCCTACACTTAGCACTTAGAGCCCTAGATATCGGTGCTGGAGATGAAGTTATCACTGTTGCATTTACATTTGTTGCAACAACAGAAGCTATCGGCATAGTTGGTGCAACACCGGTATTTGTTGATATAGATGAAAACACCTTCAACCTTGATGCAAGCAAAATTGAAGCAGCTATTACACCTAAAACAAAAGCGATAATTCCTGTTCATTTATACGGTCAACCTTGCGATATGGACACAATCATGGACATTGCAAAACGTCATAATTTATACGTAATTGAAGATTGTTGCCAAGCCGTCGGTGCAAAATTTAATGGCAAAAAAGTGGGCTCATTTGGTGATATCGGATGTTTTAGTTTCTTCCCGACAAAAAACCTTGGAGCAATGGGTGATGGTGGTATAGCAGTTACCAACAGCGAATATCTAAAAGACAGAATGACATCACTAAGAAATCACGGCGGAGCAGTTCGTTATTATCACGACGAAATCGGCGTAAACAGCAGACTAGACGAAATCCAAGCGGCAATTTTACGTATTAAAATGCAATACATTGACGAATGGAACGAAAAAAGACGTACTAACGCATACAGATACAATGAATTATTCAAATCACATCCTGAAGTTCAAACACCTAAAGAATTAGATAATACATATTGTGTTTATCACCAATACACAGTAAAAATTGAAAACAGAGATGCTGTTCATAAGCTATTGCAAGAAGCAGGAATTGGGGCAATGTTATACTATCCGGTACCGTTACACTTACAAAAAGTACACGCTCACTTGCCACAAAAAGAAGGTTCATTGCCAAAAACCGAAAAAGACACAAAATGCGTTCTTTCACTTCCAATGTTCCCTGAACTAAAAGCAGAAGAACAAAAAACTGTTGTAGATACAGTTATAGATTGTATTAAAAAAGCAGACACTGCTTGTGCTAAAGCATAAAACAAAAAACGTATAACAATATTTTAAAAACCGCTTGTATTTTGCAGGCGGTTTTTTATTTATGAAAAAATACGCAAAAAAAAACCGACTGAAGCCGGTTAAGTCTACCACATATTAGAGAGAGGAATTAGAGAGAGAGAAACTTATTTACATCTTGTTTATATTCCTTACATGTATGTAATTCCACATGTAGGATTATCTAAACACATGTGCTTGACTTAAGTTACAATTCTTAATAAAAAGCGAATTATTTATTAAAAACTTAATAAAATTTACATTGTTATAAAAACAACCATTACTGCGGCTGTAAATTATTTATCATCAGCATTGTTGCGTGTAAATAATCCTGATATTATAGAGGAATATTTGCTGTAAAGGTTTTGATTTTTATTTACTGTTTTTTTATCTTTGTTTAAATATAACCACGTCTTGGATTATTTGCAGTTGAAAATCTTTCATTTTGCTTCATTAAATTGTTCACTGGGACGAGCTCGCTCACTTTCTCTCGACTCGGCTCTTGCTAAAATCCGGTCACTATTCTAAGTTCTTATCACAAGAGAAGCTCTTTTGTTTATCGTGACGCCATTTTCTACGGCTCGTAACTAGCCTTGAAAAGAAGGCAAAAAAAAGCCCTTTCTAATGAAAGGGTTTTGAATCTGTTTTGATTCCTCGTGTGTGTAAAAGTAAAGTGTAAGGTTAGTAAGTAGTGTGGAGTGTGTGTGGTTAAAAAATTTGTTTTAAAAAGCTTTTTGGCTTTTGTCTCTCTATTACTCCCTCTAATATGTTGTAGACTTAATCGATTTCATTCGTGGTTTTAAATTTTTGTTTTCTCTAATCTCTCGTGTGGTTAATTTCTCTCGTTCTCGAAACTCTCTCGTGGTGTGGGTTTGTGGTTCTCTCTTTTTTCATCTCTCGTACTTTAATAAAGTATTTTTATCTTTAAATATTGCTTTTTTATATTCATTTTATATACTTTTGTTTACAAAAGTTAATACATGCCCTCTTTCACGTTTATTTTACTGCTTCTTGGGTAATTAATTAAGTTTTGTTGAAAAATAAATGTATTTTTAAAAAACTGCTAAAATACTATTAGTATGGCTAAAATATTACTTATTACAGACAATAACAAAAAAATCAATAAGGCAAGTGAGCTGTTTTACAAGCACGGGCACGAACTAAT
This sequence comes from Candidatus Gastranaerophilales bacterium, assembly GCA_028693235.1. NCBI lineage: Bacteria > Bacillati > Candidatus Melainabacteria > Candidatus Gastranaerophilales > Candidatus Gastranaerophilales bacterium. The sequence continues at coordinate 180,378 of JAQUVW010000002.1, read as the reverse complement.
CTCATTCAATAGCGATGAGGAAATTTTTGAAACTGTAAAAGCAAACGACGTTGATGTTATTTTAATCGATTTGGCGACCAAAAAATATGACATAAATAATGTTTGCCGAAAAATTAAAATCCAAACTCAAACAAAAAATATCCAAACCATTTTGATATTTAATGAAGGAAAACTTGAAAATGAGATTTTAAAATATGCAAACGCATATATACAAGAACCTTTCGAGGATAGTTTGCTTCTTGCAACGATTAATGCTTCATTGCAACACAAAGAATCTTTAGAAGGCTTGTCGGCGAACAATAAGGATTTGGCAAAAAGCCTTTACCAACTAAATGTTTTATACAACACAAGCACACAACTGGCGGGCTCTCTTGATAAAACGAAACTTATTGACATAATGATGGACGGGTTGGAAAAAAGTTTGAGTTTTTCTCTGTGTTATTCGCTTGTTTTCAATGACCCAACGGATATAACCCTGTTAATAAACTCTTTATACCCAATTTCAAAAAGACTGGAAGATGCAATAAAACTTCGGGCAATTTTGAGCTACAAAACCTTGTTTTCCATAAATCCTGCCGTTGCTGATATTAAAGTCATAAAAAATATCAAACACCAATTTGAAGAATACGACCTTAACGTGTTTAATTTTGACAATCTTTTTGCCCCGATTAATATAAAAGACAAATTTTTCGGAATTATCGAAGTTTTTAGAGAAAACGACTTTGGGCAAGAAGACACAACCTGTTTCCAAACACTTGTAAAACAAGCATCTTTGCCACTTGAAAGTGCCATTTTATACGAAGAAATTAAAGACACAAACATAAAACTTGAAAAGTTAGAGCGTCTAAAATCAGAATTTATTTCGATAGTTTCACACGAATTGAGAACGCCTTTAACTGCGATAAAAAACTCCTTAGACATAGTATTGAGCGGAAAATCAGGCGAAATAACTAAAAACATGGACAAGTTTTTAAATATGGCAAAACGAAATGTAACAAGACTTTCCGCCATAATAAACGACCTTTTGGACTTGTCTAAAATCGAAGCAGGGAAAATGGATTTCAGATTTGAAAAAGCTAATGTAAACTCGCCGATTGAATTTGTCAAAAATACTTTTGAAAATTTAGCCAAAGACAAAAATATTGAACTTATTTTAAATCTTGAAAGAGATATTGATTCTGTTTATATAGACTCTCAAAGAATAGAGCAGGTCTTAACAAACCTTGTTTCTAACGCAATAAAATTCACCCCGGAAAACGGAAAGATTACAATTTCCACATCAAAAATTAAAAGAGAAGATATATTAAAAGTCCCGTTTTTTGCCGAATTACCAAAAAATTTGTTTAGAGAATATGTAAAAGTTGAAGTCGCAGATACAGGAATCGGTATCGCACATGAAGATTTGAACAAAGTTTTTGACAAATTTGAACAAATTGAAAACTCATTAAGCCGAAAAATCGGAGGAACAGGCTTGGGGCTTCCAATTGCAAGACAACTTATGGAAACTCACAAAGGTCTTATTTGGCTTGAAAGCGAAGTAAATGTTGGCTCAAAATTTTCACTCGCAATCCCTATAATGAACGAAGAAGAAACCTTTATTATGCAAATGGGACAAGACATTTCAAGAGCAAAACAAAACCATACATCACTCGGATTAATAGCTTTGAAAGAAAAGATTATAGCATCAGCTTCTTTCTTGGACAAAGTTGTTGCGGAAAAACTTATTAAAAAAACCACCAACAGCCGTGATTTTATATATATAGACGGCGATTTCAGGTATTATTTTTATTACTCAATCGAAATGGATTCGTTTGCATTAGATTTTAATAAAAAGAAACTTGAAGGATACATAAAACTTTGTGGAAAAGAGTTCGAAGAGTGTGCTATATTGTACTCAACGGCACTTTATCCTAACGACGCACTAAGTGCAGATGAATTGATTAAAAAAGCAAAATTATCTTTTAAAGAGGTAGAATATGAAAAAAGTATTAATAGTTGACGATGAACAAGATATAGTAGAAACGCTGCAATTTATGATTGAAGCAGAAGGCTACGAATGCCATAGTGCTTTTGACGGCGAAGAAGGGCTAAACAAAGCAAAAGAAATAGTTCCCGATTTAATAATTTTAGATGTCATGATGCCCAAAATCAACGGTTATAAAATCAGCCGTTTGCTCAAATATGACAACAAATACAAGGACATTCCGATTATAATGGTGACGGCTCGCTCTCAAGAAGAAGACAAAATCATTGGAGAAGAAACAGGCGTTAATGAATACATCACAAAGCCTTTTGAAATTGATTTTGTTATGGAACGCATAAAAAGCTATTTGGGATAAAGAAAGAAACAAATGGAATCGGTAACAAATAAAACACTCGAAAAATTAAAATACGACCTCGTTCGTGACGGGCTTATCGGCTATGATGACATTGAAAAAGCACAAGAGATTGCTATTGCTCAAAATGTCAACATTGGTCAAGTTTTGATAAATTCGGGACTGATTACCGAGGAAAAATTATTAAAATTTTTAGAAACGAAACTCCACATACCATACGTGGATTTGAAAGATTACGCACTAGATAAAAAATGTTTAAGCCTGATTAATGCAGCAGATGCACAAAAATACAGAATTATTCCGCTGTTTAAAATTGAAGATGTCTTAACTGTTGCAATGGCAGACCCATTAGACTTGTTTGCAATAGACAAAATTGTAGAAAAAACAGGTTGCGACATTGAACCTGTAATTTCTGCTGAAAGCCTTGTCCTGCAAAAGATTGAGGAATATTACAAAAATGACAATACAGTTGGACAAATTTATATAGACGAAAACACCGTAAAATATGATTGGCGAGAAGAGCTCCACAACGAAAGCATGTCCGATGAACATATCCAACTACTTATAAGAGCTATTTTAAAACAAGCAATTGCAGAGGATATTCATGAACTATTTTTTGAACACGTCCCCAACGGATTGAGCGTCAATTTCAGAAGCCCATCTCAAGTAGTATCAACAGGAGCAATTCCGAGCGTTTTAGTTGCACCATTTATTTCCAAACTAAAAACACTATCATCACTTGACCCTACCGTTTCAGAACTTCCACAACTCGGAAAACTTATCTTTAAAGTGGAAGAAATAACCCTTGTAGCCAGCATTTCCGCTTTCCCGACAATTCAAGGGGAAAGGATTTCTTTAAAAATATACAAACCTCCAAAGAAATTATCAGAAGTCGGATTTGACGACAAACAGATAAAAATAATAAAAGAAGCACTCTCAACACCGGGTATAACACTTGTTTGCGGTTCTTCATTGAGCGGAAAAACTCACATAATATATTCTATTTTGTCTGATATTGCCAATTCGCAAAAAAATGTTATGACAATCGAATCCATTTCGAAATATAATTTAGAAAATGTCCATCAATCAGAATTAAACGAAAATATCGGATTCAATATGGACAAAGCAATGCGTTTTATTGAATTTCAATCGCCTGATATTGTTTACTTTGAAGGCATAACAACAAAAACAGGCTTAGATTATTTCAGCTCTCTTGTTTTCAAAAACAAAACACTTATAACAGAATTTTTAACCGACAATATGGCTGATTTAAACAAAAAATTCTCTTTTGATGATTTCACGATGTTTAAACCGTTGCTGAATTGCCTAGTCTTCATTCACAGCAAAGACAGCATTGAAGTTTTCGACAAAGATGATTTAAAAAAGTATATTTCATAGTTATTTGTTTTTCGCAAGCTTTTGTCGAAGATTATTGTTCAAAAAACCTCCTGACATAGAGATTTTCATCAGATTTCAATTTTTCTGATAAGGACTTAAACTCTGCAGGAACGGGGGTTAAGGATGATATTATTTTAGACGCTTTTTCTCTAATAGTGTAATCGTTGAACTCAGCTGCTTGCTTCACTATTTGAAAAAATATCGCATCTTTTTTGACGCTTAGAAGCAAATATGTCAACGTTTCTAAACTCCAATATAACTTGAAAGTTTTTTTATTTAAAAGATGACTTTTGTAATCCTTAAATACTTTAAGCTCCTCAAAAGTAGCCGTAATTTTTTGATACAAAATTTGGTTTAAATATTTAATATTGTCAATTTTATCCATAATTTCAATAATATTACGGCACACGGCAGGATTTACATCAGTCGTCGCCTGCAAAAGAGTATCAATAATTTTTTCCGTCTGAAAAAATTGATGCGAGCTATCGGATTTAATAAACTCATTAATTTTTAATGACGCAACCTCTCGAACCGGCCCCCCCTTACCCGTCAAATTATCAACCAAAGCATCTGCTTCTTTTTGAGAAAAAACGGATTTTAAATTTAAAATGCAAACTTGTTTTTTCAATTCATCATCAGAAAACAGCTCACAAATCAACTCTTCATGGTTCAAATCCTTAGAGCAATGGTCATAGGCAAGATTTGTCATCTTGATATTTTGTTCTTTATTCAATTCTAGGTAATCTGTCATAATCTAAATATAGCATAATCGGGGATTATATTTTATATAAAAAATGGTTTTAATATAGGATATCAAATGAAAGTTTACGGTTTAAATTATAATAAAGAGAGGCACCCCATGAGAGAAATATGGAATTTTATTCAAGAAATCTTGATGCTGAAACAAGAAGATACCGCAAGAGTAGGCTTAACTCAATTTAAATACGCAAAACAACCGATTAAACAGCCCAAACCCGTGATGAAAAAATCAGACCTAAAAATATCCGACCTGATGCGTCGTTCTTATTAATTTAAACACTGATATTAATAATTAAACTCTTGTTTATAAATGTAAGTTGTCCTATAATTATAGATACCTTACAAGATTATAATGGGAGAATTTGGTATGAATATAGCAGCTATGATGAAACAAGCTCAACAAATGCAAAAGAAATTGCAAGACGCTCAAGCAGATTTGGCAAATATAGAAGTTTCAGCTGAATCAGGCAACGGTGCGGTAAAAGTAATTTGTGACGGACAAGGAAAATTTAAATCAATAAAATTAACAGCTCAAGCTATTAACCCTGAAAACCCTGAAAACGTTGACGAAGACACTATCGAAATGCTTGAAGATTTAATCTCAACTGCAATGACTCAAGCAAGCAAAGATGCTTCATCTCAAATGGAAGCCAGAATGAAAACAATTACTGGCGGAATTAACATACCTGGTTTGTTCTAATGCAATACACCAAACCTCTATCAAATTTGGTTGAATTTTTTCAAAAATTTCCCGGCATAGGTCCCAAGTCAGCTCAACGCATGGCTTTTCACCTTTTAAAAATGCCCTTGGGGGAAGTTGAAAGATTTGCAAATATTTTAGTAGACTCAAAACAAACCATTCATTATTGTGATGTTTGTTTCAATATGTCTGCCTCAAACCCTTGCGAAATATGTCAAAATCCAAATCGAGATAAATCGACAATTTGTGTTGTTGCTGAAACCAAAGACTTGATAGCTATTGAAAAAACAAACGAATATAAAGGACAATATCACGTTTTGCAAGGCGTTTTGTCGCCTATAGACGGGATTGGAGCCGAAGACATAAGGATTAAAGAACTCTTGCAACGAATAGCAAAAGAAGATATCAAAGAAATTATTCTTGCCCTCGGACCTTCTGTTGAAAGCGAAGCAACTTGCCTTTATTTGAACAAACTTATAAAACCTTTCAATATAAAAATTTCAAGAATTGCCTTCGGAATTCCGATTGGCTCAGACCTTGAATATGCCGACGAGATTACACTCGCAAGAGCGATTGAAGGTAGACGAGAATTAGATTAAATAAAAAAAGGACATGAATTCTTATGGATAAAATCACCATCAGGTCAGACAGACAAACGGATTACTCTTTTACTTACAAAAGTGAAGAGGTTACTCTTAAAGCAGGAAGTGTTTTGAGCATTGCAAACGGATTGCAAGATGTTGTTTTACCAACCACTAAAATGAAAATCGCTCACAACCTTATAATCATAAAAGAATAATCAAGAAACAACTTTATAATCAATCTTTGCCTACCTTGAGAGGTACAATGCAAAAAAATGAATCTTTTTTGTATTAATTAGTTCACCCAATCGTCAAGCTACCCAAGAGGTATAGCATTTTATGTCATAATTTTTTAAGTTGTTTTTATCCTTCAACCCTTGCAAACAAAGGCTTTAGCGATTTAAGCAATTTTCAACTCATACAAAAAGCGTGACATTCCTCTAGCCACGCTTCTTTTAGCCATTCTCTATGCGAGATTATGATTCAGATGTGGGATATAAACTGTCAACGACGCTTGAGGGTTCATCTTCATTATCAGAATCAACATAAAACGTACTTATGCTTGACCCTTTAAATGAATTGTATTTTGTATCCATTTTTTGTCTGTCGGATTCAAACCCAAATGCAGAGATTTCAGCACTCGTTATACGACCATCACCGTTTTTATCAATTTTGTTAAAATAATTCAAAACGGTTTCTGTCAAACTGGAGCTTATTGCACCGGAAGCTGCAAGTTGTGAAATCTCATTGTAAGTCAATCCTTGAGATTGCATGGTTTGAGTTAGTTTGCTGACATCATTTGCGGAAATTGAGCCATCTCCATCAGAATCCAAATTAGAAAAATTGCTCGTCATATAACTCAAAAATGAATTATTATTTCCAAGAGTGCTCAACAATTCTGACGATGGATTAGATAAATCTTCCAATGAAAGAGATGAAGACCCTTTGTATTTTGAAACTGTTCCGTAAGTATTGGTTAAACCTGCAACAGCAGATGAAATAAAACTTTGTCCGCTTAATTGGCTCATATTGCCCCCTATTTTATATTTTGTAAATTTATATTGTATTTACATTTTAATAATCTTTTTTAAAAAGTAAACCGTTTACATGCACGAGTTTTAGAAAAATAGCCCTTTAGAGCCATTTAGGGATTAAAAAAAGCCCCCTTGTCGGAGGCTTAATTTTATTGGGTTATTTTAATTTACAACAACATTTATTTTTCATTAGCTGTTTGTATTTTTTATTTTCTTCTCCTGAAAATTTATTGAAATTTTTCTTTTGGTCTTTTGTCAACATGCATTTGAAATCATCTTGATAAGTCGCCCATTTTTCTTTGATGTCTTTCTTCAAGCATTTAATATCTTTCTTTTGTTGTTTAATATCGCAGCAAGAAGCACCGCACTTGACCATTTCACACAATTTGTCTTGTTTACATTTCAATTGTTCTTTTAATTCTTTGACGTCGCATTTATATTTGTTATAAAGGCAACAAGCTTTATCCATTTGGCATTTGTCTAAGCATAATTTTTTAAACAAATCTGTTTGTGACAATCCCCAACAACAAGACTCTTGTTTAATAACAACAGGGTCCGGAGTATTGCAACAAGTAGGTTTGTCATCTTGGCAACAAGGTTCAGGACTATCACAACATGGTTTTGGAGCTTCACAAGCTGTAGGTTTTGGTGTTTCACAACACGGAGCGGCCTTTGGAGTTGCACAATTGTTCAATGGACACGCCGCATAAGAGGCTGCACTTAGCAACACAAAAGTACATAACATAACAGATAATTTTTTCATTTTCTTCTTTCTCCTTTTCAATCAGTTTTTGGCTATGTTTGACATGTTTAGTATCCACAACTTTTTTGAATTTTCCTATAGAACTTTCGGCAATATTCAAATAGGTTAGTCGGCTATTTCATAACAAAAGAGAGATGGCAAATACCATCTCTCTTAAAGTTTTACTTTCCAATACTTTGTTGAACTACTTCAATTCAACAGCAGCACCGGCAGCTTCAAGTTTCTTTTTAATTTCTTCAGCTTCTTCTTTTTTAACGCCTTCTTTGATTGGTTTTGGAGCAGCGTCAACTAAGTCTTTAGCTTCTTTCAAGCCAAGACCTGTGATAGCTCTAACTTCTTTAAGAACAGCGATTTTGTTAGCACCTGCTGATGCTAAAACAACAGTAACTTCGCTAGCTTCAGCTGCTGCTTCGCCTGCTGCTGCAGGAGCTGCTGCTGCAACTGCTACTGGAGCTGCTGCAGAAACGCCGAATTTTTCTTCCATAGCTTTTACTAATTCAGCTGCTTCGATTAAAGTCAATTTTTCGATTGATTCTAAGATTTCTTGTACACTCATTTTAATTCTCCTTTTATGTTTTTGTGTATTTTTTGTAAATAAATTTAAGCGGCAATTAAGCTGCTTTTTGTTTTGCAACGGCGTCGATAGCTCTGACCAAGCTGCTCATTACAGCATTGACAGCACCGGCGATACCGGTTGCAGGTGAATTTACGCAGCCAAGCATTTTTGCATAGAGTTCTTCTCTTGAAGGAATGCTTGCGAGAGCTTTTACTTGGTCGGCGTCTAAGAGTTGACCATCCAAAGCTGCGGCTACGATTTCGCCTTTTTTAGTTGCTTTGATGAATTTTTCAAGTACTTTTGCAGGAGCGGCTTGATCTTCGTAACCGAAAGCGATTGCGATAGGACCTGTCATTTTGTCTGCTAATACTTCAAATTCAGTGTCTTTGATAGCAAGTTTTGCTAAAGTATTTTTAGTAACCATGTAGTCACCGTTTTCTTTTTGAAGAGCACGGCGTAAGTTTGTGATTTCTTCAACAGTGAAACCTTTGTACTCAGTTACTATGGCTACTTTTGCTTTGCTGACTTTTTCTTTGATAGCATCAATTTTTTCTTGTTTAAAGGCTTTAGTTGCCATATTATCTCCTTTATTTTTTATATCGACCTATTTTTTTGTAAAAATCTTTATATAACAAAAAATTTTTACGTATGGAACCGTAAAAATCGAATTATAAAATAAATTTAGTTTTTAAATGTATTTTACTAATCCTGAACGGGGTTGTTTTTTAAGGCTTTAGCTTGTATTTGCTATTGGGAATCGTTTTAATCTTCATCAAAACTGTACCCTTTCGCCCCCTGTTTTCTAAGGTTCGTATGATTATATTATGCAAAACATGTTTTAAAAGCAACATGTAAGTTTAATTTTGTAACATGGATTTATCGCACAGATATTCATCAAACTCTTCTTCAATATTTTTTAAAGTCCCTCTCAAAAGGATTTTTGCTTCGGCTTGAGTCAAATTTAGGCTTTTGTAATCTATCAATGCCTGTATTTCGTGAATATTGATTAGTAGCAAAGAAAATACTTGAGTCATTGTACTCCTCCAAAAAGGGAATGTCATTCCTGTAAATTAATATCGTATTAAATCATTATTGGAACATGAGTCAAGATTTAAATATAAATATCAGGCAAACACTTGCGAAAAATATAAAAGTTTACCGTGTCAAAAAGAAAATGACACGTGAAGAATTATCTCTGATTTTAGGGTTTGATAATTCATATATAAGTAAACTTGAAAAAGGTAACGTAAATATAACTATATACAGACTCGCAGCGATTGCTTCTGCACTTGAAACTGATGTGAAAAATCTTTTTTGATAATCAGATGAACTTTTCTAAAACAGCTTAGAGTTACACAATATTAAATTGTTCTCTTTTGCGTTTCAGTTTGGTATATTAACTCCAAAAGGAGGCTTATATGAAATCGCATACAAAATACCTTTGGTTCAACACAGAACACCATAGAGAATACATAAATATAACAGATGAAGTCGAAGATGCACTAAGAGAGAGCAAAATCCAAGAAGGAATGGTTCTTGTCAGTGCAATGCATATTACAGCAGGTGTATATGTAAATGACGACGAAAACGGTCTGATTTCAGATATCGACAAATGGGCGGAAGAAATTGCCCCTTTTGATATAAACTACAACCACCATAGAACCGGTGAAACCAATGGCGATAGCCATTTAAAAAGCCTTTTAATTGGGCACGAGGTTATTGTTCCGATAACAAAAGGTACTCTGGACTTAGGTCCTTGGCAACAAATCTTTTACGCTGAATTTGACGGACAAAGAAGAAAAAGACTGATTATAAAGGTTATGGGCGAATGATTGTAGAAAAAACCACAAGCACGCTGGGGCGTGAGATATTCTTATTGGAAAAATCTCCTGAAAAATATGACAAAACTATACTCATCATTGGCGTTTTCCACGGAGATGAACCTGAAGGAGAACAGCTTATTAGCAAATTTTTAAATGAAAAAGTGGACTATTTATCTTTAAAAAACAGGCTTTTAATTTTGCCATGCCTGAACCCTGACGGCAAAGAAGCAAAAACCCGTCAAAATGCTAATATGGTTGATTTAAACAGGAATTTCCCGACCAAAAACTGGGAAAAAGTCGAAGATAAAAATTATTTCGGCGGTGACGAGCCTAACAGCGAAGCCGAAACTCAATTTATGGTCAAAATAATCGAAAAATACAAGCCCGATATGATTTTATCTTTGCACACACCTTACAAAATAGTAAATTATGACGGCGACGCAAAGGAAATTGCCGAAAAAATCTCAAAGCTCACCGGTTATAAGATTGAAGCATCTATCGGCTACCCAACTCCCGGCAGTTTCGGGACATACGCAGGAATTGAAAGAAAAATTCCCACAATCACGTTGGAGCTCCCCGACAATGAGTCTTTTGAACAACTTTGGATAGAAAATGAACCTGTTTTTGACTTTTTAAGTATAGAAATTATTTAATATTATATTTCTTCTAAAAGCATTATTGCTTTTTCAAGTGCCTCTGTTTCAGTAATATTATGTTTTTCACTATAATTTTTAAGGACATTTAAAACTTCTTCATTTATTCTGCGTGTAAAAGGAATTTTTTTGGCACAGGTTTTTCTTCTACCTGCAAATTGTCTTTTTCCGCCCCAAGGATGGGCCAATTCGACTTCTTTCCAAATTTGTTCAATATCAAACTTGTATTTTTTTCCATCCTCTGTCAAAAGCCATTCATCAAAAGCTAAATCAGTATCGAAATTAGGAATTGAATTGGTCAAAAGGTATTTAGTATATTTTTCTTCAAAAAGTTTTCTTCGATTTCCACGCCCCTGACGCTTTTGGCAACCTTCTCCTTGTCCATTACCACACCCGTGTTGCCCATGATGATTACAAGAGTCCCCATGATGTTGCCCGTTTCGGCAACCTTGATGGTTACAATTTTGCATAACAAACTCCTTACTTTACATTTCTTTTACTTTAAGTATAACTCGCTTTTTGATTTTGTCAATACATTTTCAAGTTGCAAGATTCATTATTGCCTACGCCAATAGGTATTATGACAAATCTAAAACAAATATCTTTCGATTAGAAACGTAATAAAACTACAATTTTTATTTCCTACTTCTCAAAATAAATATTTTTATGGTATTATCAACGAAGCTAAGAATATAAGGAAAACTAAATGATTTCAGTAAATGATTTAAAAACAGGATTAACTCTTGAAATTGACGGAAATTTGTGGTCCGTTATTGAATTCTTACACGTCAAACCGGGAAAAGGTGCTGCTTTTGTAAGAACAAAACTTAAAAATGCTGAAAGCGGTAACGTTATAGAAAAAACTTTTAGAGCAGGCGAAAAAGTTGCAAAAGCAACTCTTGATCGCCGTGATATGCAATACCTTTACAAAGAAGGTAATGACTACGTAATGATGGATTTGGAATCTTACGAACAACTACCTGTCACCGAAGTCCAGATCGGCGACGGCGTTAAATATCTAAAAGAAAATATGAATGTTTCTATTCTACTTCATGATAACAGAATTATTGGCGTAGATATCCCTAACCACGTCGAACTTGAAGTCGTCGACACCCCTCCTTCTGAAAAAGGAAACACCTCTCAAGGCGGAACTAAACCTGCAAAACTTGAAACCGGTGCCATCGTAAACGTTCCTTTCTTCGTTGTGAACGGCGATGTCATTAGAGTTGACACAAGAACTAATGAATATTTGAATAAAGTATAAAGGCTTTTCGTGAAAGAAAATCTCTTTAAAAACCTATTTAATAAGGCAAAAAGTAAGCCCGCTGGATTACTTTGCGTCAAATCAGAAAAGGAATTAAACATGAAATTTGATATTGATTATATCGAAAAACTCGCTGAAGTCTTGACAAAGAGCGATTTGACAGAAATCACGTTGGAAGACACTGATAAAGCGATTGTCCTAAAAAGAGAAAAAAATTATATAACAGCTCAAGCTGCACCACAAATGATTGCAACTCCTGCTGCTCCTGTATCTACAGTTACTTCTCAGGTCATTGAAACTAAAAAAGATGAGCCAAAAGCAGAAGCTCCAAAAGGTAAAGCTATAACTTCACCTATGGTTGGAACTTTCTACGGCTCGCCTTCTCCTGACAGCAAAGCTTTCGTTGAAGTCGGTGATACTGTAGCTAAAGGACAAGTTGTCTGCATAATTGAGGCAATGAAATTAATGAACGAAATCGAAGCGGAAGTTTCAGGAAAAGTTACTGAAATTTGCGTTGAAAACGGACAAACCGTTGAATTCGGTCAAGTCTTGATGTATGTAGAATAAATTTATTTAAAAGTAATAGATATTTGCTAATCAAAATGTATAATTCTATTACTTTTATATTTTATATAAGGAAATTTTTACAATGTTTAAAAAAGTATTAATCGCTAACAGAGGTGAAATCGCTGTTAGAATAATTAGAGCTTGCAGAGAAATAGGAATCCCCACTGTAGCTATATATTCCCAAGCTGATGCCGACTCTCTCCACGTAAGCTTGGCAACAGAAGCTTATTGCATCGGACCTGCTTCCAGTGCGAAAAGTTATCTTAACATACCTACTATAATTTCAACCGCTTTGACTTCTGAAGCTGATGCAATCCACCCCGGATACGGTTTTATGTCTGAACGCTCCGATTTTGTAGACATTTGCACAGAACACGGTATTAAATTTATCGGGCCGACTTCTGAACAAATGAACAAAATGGGCGACAAAGCAACAGCAAGAAAAACAATGAGAGAACACGGCGTTCCTATTACACCCGGAACCGACCTCATTGACTCCGTTGAAGACGCTAAAGCTTTTGCTGAAAAAGTAGGCTACCCCATTATTATTAAAGCAACAGCAGGCGGCGGCGGAAAAGGAATGAGAATCGTCAACAATCCTGACGAAATGGAAGACAATATGCGTCTTTGCAAAACCGAAGCTCAAAACTCCTTCGGTAACGCAGGCGTTTATATCGAAAAATATCTCGTTAATCCACGACATATCGAAGTTCAAATTATCGGCGACAAATTTGGTAACGTAGTTCATTTAGGCGAAAGAGATTGCTCTATTCAAAGAAGACATCAAAAACTCTTGGAAGAAGCTCCCTCTCCTGCTATCGACGCTGAAACTCGCAGAAAAATGGGTGAAGCTGCTGTTACAGCCGCAAAAGCTATTAACTACGAAGGTGCCGGCACTATTGAGTTCCTTTTAGACCACGACGGAAGTTTCTACTTTATGGAAATGAACACCAGAATTCAAGTTGAACATTGCGTTTCTGAAATGATTTCTAACGTAGATTTAGTAAAAGAACAAATCAAAGTTGCAGCCGGTATGCCTCTATCCTTTACGCAAGAAGATATTGAACTTAAAGGACACGCCATAGAATGCAGAATTAATGCTGAAGACCCTGAAAAAGGCTTTATGCCTTGCCCCGGAGAAATAAAAGGCTACATTGCACCGGGCGGTTTCGGAGTAAGAGTAGATTCTCACTCATACCCCGGGTATAAAATCCCTCCATTCTACGACTCAATGATTGGCAAACTAATCTGCTGGGGCAGAGATAGAGAAGAAGCCCGCAGAAGAATGTACAGAGCCTTAAAAGAATATGTGGTTACTGGTATTAAAACTACCATTCCTTTCCATCAAGAATTGATTGAAAATGAAACCTTTATCAGTGGCAACTTTAACACCGGTTTTATTGCTGAATATCTTGATAAAAAGAAAAAAGCAGAAGAAACAACAGAAGCAAAATTGTAATTTAATGATTTTATTGCAAAAATGGTGTATCATTTAATTGAATACACCATTTTTTAATCGGGAGCGAGAGTTGAAAAAGTTTTTTGCAACATTAATAGGACTATGCATAATAAGCATGAACTTGTTTTGTCTATCAGCTCATGCTGAAACAACTCAGGGAACAGTCTTTGAAGGACATGCTGAAATAACTGACAAAGCTGACCAAAAACCTGACACCATTTTTTCAGGTGAAACCGAAAAAATTGAAACTAAAGACACGATAGATATGACCGTTTCTCAAGTTCTCAGTGCAGGCATTTCTCAAGAAGGAGATGAATTTTTCGCCGAAGTTACCAATGAAGTTATTGGCGACAAAGGGGTGCTTCTACCTCTCGGAACAATAGCACATGGAACAATTAGAGGCGTTCAACCCTCAAAAAGACTCGGGCGTGACGGCTGGATTGAGCTTTCTTTTGACTACCTTGTTACTCCTGATGGCCGTGAAATCCCTATTGACGGAAAAATGACAACAAGATTACACCCGGTTGCCGGTGTAGCAAAAGCTGTCGCAACAGATGCAGCCTACACAGTAGCAGGTGGCGTCGTTGGTGGCGTGCTCGCTGCAAATATGTTCGGACTCGAAGGTGCTATTGCCAGCCAAGGCTACACACTAATGGGTGGGGCAGGTGTTGGAGCCGGCGTTGGTCTAGGCATAAGCCTTTTCAGAAAAGGAAAAGATGCTCTGATTTCTCCAGGAGATTTAATAAAAGTAAAAATGAAAAGCGACATAAAGCTTCCTGTAATCTCATTTAATGCAATGAAACAAGATGAACAAAAATATGATGGCTTAACCGTTAAAATCAACAACATAAATCTTGAAAAAGACCCCTTCGGTGAAGAAAATACTATCGCTTTAAATTTATTAATTCAAAATAACTCTAAAAAGAATTTTTCAAGTTTCGACGTTTCCCTAGTTAATGATTTAGGAGCATGCTTTTTCCCATCAGTGTTCGCAGAAGAAAATTCTCTTGCCTTTACACAAATAAAAATCGGTGACAGAGTCGCAGGAAGATTGGCTTTTGGAGTAGATAATCCCAAAAGAAAATTTTGGCTTGTTTTTTACGACAGACAAACAAGAAAACCTGTTGCAAAAATCTCTATAGATAACGCAAAAAGACAACTTGAAGCTGAAAAAAAACAAAAAAAGAGAAGAAAATAAGCTCGTTTTCAAAATGTTTTTATAAATATAATAATAATTGATTTATTAAGAAATTGTTACACTAAATCCGTAAGTCCGCACATGGTGTGACTTTTTAGCATGCTTGCAATTATTGTGCATTTCGCTAGATTAAAAAAACAATTTGATGATATTTTTCTCTTTTCTCTTTAAAACGTTGAAATTCAAGGAAAAAAGGACTTGATTACAAATCTTGAACATGTACGATAGTATAAGATAAGATAGTCATGAGGTCTAAATGTCAAAAGATGTAATAGAATTTGAAGGAACGATTCTCGAATCACTCCCGAACGCAATGTTTAGAGTCGAGCTCGAAAACGGTCACGAAATATTAGCCCACATTTCAGGCAAAATAAGAAAAAATTTCATTAGAATATTGCCGGGCGACAAAGTAAAAGTAGAAATGACACCATACGACCTTACTAGAGGCAGAATTACATATAGATTAAAGTAGCAAACAATATAAGGAATCTACGATGAAAGTTAGAACATCTGTAAAAAAACTTTGTGATAAATGCAAAGTCATCAAAAGAAAAGGTAGAGTAGCGGTTATCTGCGAAAACCCTAAACACAAACAAAGACAAGGATAATTTATCCTAATTACGAACAAATTACACAAATCACAATAAAGGAGACACAATGGCAAGACTCGCTGGGGTAGATTTACCTCGTAACAAAAGAATGATCATAGCATTGACCTATATTTTCGGTATAGGACCTGCTCGCTCTGCGAAAATTTTAGCGGCTTGTGGTATTTCTGAAGATCTAAGATCTGACGATTTGACTGATGAAGATATTAAAAAACTTAGAAATGAACTTGCTAACTACACTATCGAAGGTGACTTGAGACGTGAAGAATCTCTATTCATCAAAAGATTGGGTGAAATCGGTTCATACAGAGGAATGCGTCACAGACGTAAACTTCCTTGCAGAGGTCAAAGAACTAAAACAAACGCTAGAACAAGACGTGGTAAGAAAACAGGACCAGTTTCTAAAAAGAAATAATTAAAGGAGTAATATAGAACAATGGCTAGACCAGTTAAAACTAAAAAGAAAGAAAAGAAGAATGTATTACAAGGTGTTGTTCATATTCAGTCAACATTCAATAATACAATCGTAACTTCAACAGATACTCAAGGTAACGCTGTTGCTTGGGCTTCTGCAGGTGGATGCGGATTTAAAGGTGCCAGAAAAGGTACTCCTTTTGCTGCTCAATCAGCTGCTGAAAAAGTTGCTAAGCAATCAATCGATCAAGGTATGAAAAAAGTTGAAGTCTATATAAAAGGACCCGGCTCAGGAAGAGAAACTGCTATCAGAGCTATCCAAGCCGCAGGACTTGAAATTACACTAATTAAGGACGTAACACCAATTCCTCACAACGGATGCCGTCCTCCGAAAAAACGTAGAGTTTAATAACCAAAAAGGAAAAGGAGTCATAAATTGGCTAGATATACAGGACCCAGTAATAAGTTATTTCGTAACTTTGGTGTTACGGATTTATCAAACAGAAAGCTAGTCTCCTCTATGAGACAAAACGCATCAGGTCAACACGGTGCTGCTAGAAAAAAACTTTCTGATTACGCTATTCACTTAAATGAAAAACAAAAAATTCGTCTTACTTACTTAGTAAGCGAAAAACAATTTGCTAAATATTACAACGAAGCTGCTAGAAGAAAAGGCGTCACAGGCACCATCCTTCTTCAAATTCTTGAATCAAGATTGGACAACATTTTGTTTAAATCAGGTTTAGCAATAACCAGAAAACAAGCTCGTCAAATCGTTAATCACGGTCACGTTCTTGTTAACGGTAAGAGAGTTGATATCCCTTCTTACTTAGTAAAACCTCAAGACGTTGTTACTATTAAAGACAAAAGTAACAACTTCCTTAAAACTGTCGTTGAAACTATCGACGCGGCTATCGCTCCTGCGTGGATGACTATCGATAAAGATAACTTGAAAGTTACTTTCGACAGAATCCCCGAAAGAGAAGAATTAGACCCTGAATTCAAGGAACAACTTGTAATTGAGTACTACTCTAAGTAATTGTAGGAGAGAATCTATAATGGAACTAAAAATTAAATGCGTAAATACAACAACCGATTCTGACGGTTCTCAATACGGCAAATTCGTCGTTGAACCGCTTGAAAGAGGTTTTGGTACTACTATCGGTAACGCTTTGAGAAGAGTGCTTTTATCTTCACTTGAAGGTGCTGCTGCTACTTCTATCAGAATTGAAGGTATCACACACGAATATACTTCAATCCCCGGTATCGTTGAAGATGTTATCGATATTATGTTGAACTTAAAAGGACTTATTGTCAAAACTGACAGCAAAGAAGCTCAACATTTAAGATTAGATATCGACAAACCAGGACCTGTCTTGGGTAGCGATATCCAATTGCCGGCCGGCGTTAAAATCGTCAACCCCGATTGGCTTGTTTGCACAATCGCTGAAGGCGGTAGCATTCACGCTGACATCATCGTTGAAACAGGCAAAGGCTATGTAACAGTTGATGTTCTTAAAGAAAATAAAGGCAACTTGCCAATTGACATGCTTCCAATTGATGCTTCATTTATGCCGATTAAAAGAGTAAGCTATAACGTTGAAAGCACTCGTGTAGGCGACGTTATCGACTATGACAAATTAACTCTTGAAATCTGGTCTAACGGTAGCATTGACGTTAGCAATGCTTTGAGCCAATCTGCTAATTTGCTTATCGAACACTTCATGCAAATCGCCTCAATAACAGGTCAACCTGCTATTTTGACTACTCAACAAGTCGTTGAAGAAGAAGTTGAAGAAGAACCTGCTCCAAGTATCACAATTGAAGACCTCGAACTTTCTGTAAGAGCATACAATTGCTTGAAAAGAGCAAGCATCAATTCTTTACCTGAATTGCTCAAAAAATCTGAACACGACTTACTAAATATTAAAAACTTCGGTAAAAAATCATCTGATGAAGTTATCGAAAAACTTCACCAAGTCGGTTTAGACTTAATGCCTAACCCAGAAGGCGTTGAACTCGAAGAAGTTTAGATTAATACAAAATAAAACAAAAGGACAAATAAAATGAGACACCAATGTAACAAAAACAGACTAGGCAGACCTCAAGACCAACGCAAAGCGTTATTGAGATCTTTAGCAACTGAATTATTCTTACATGGCGAAATCAAAACTACCATCTCTAGAGCTAAAGCTTTGAAACCTTACGCTGAAAGTATTATTTCTTTGGCTAAAAAAGGTGACTTGCACTCTAGAAGACAAGCAGCTAACTTTATTTTCGATGTTGAAACAGGAAAATTTATGGACGCTGAATCAGGTGAAGTTTTCGAATCTGCTCAAGAAGGTAAGAAAATGATGCCTGAAACCGTTTTGAGAAAACTTTTCAGCCAAATCGGTAAGAAATACGAAAGCAGAAACGGTGGTTACACTCGTATCTACAATATGCCTCCAAGACGCGGTGACGCTACTGAAATGGCATTAATTCAGTTGGTATAATGCAAAGATTTGTACTTGTTATTGAATATATAGGTACAAATTATGCAGGAAGCCAAACCCAGGGGGCTCGTAAGTCTAAGGACAAGGCGGTAACGCTGAAAACCGATAAAAACCCGAATCCCCCTAAAACAATCCAAGATGAGATTGAAAAAACTCTTAGCACATTGACAAAAAAACCTATAAAAACATTTTTCTCTGGGCGAACTGACGCAGGAGTCCACTCCAAAGGTCAGATTATCCATTTCGATTCTGATTTCGATTGCTTAAATCCGAAATTCATAAACTCTATGAACGGGCTTTTGCCAAAAGACATCAGCATTAAGAAGATTAAAGAAGTCCCAAAAAACTTCCACGCCCAAAAAAGTGCTACCGCAAGATGGTATCGATACAAAATCGTCAATCGTAATCAACGTAGTGCTTGGGACGAAAATTGTTTATTCGTTAGAGATAATTTGAATGTTGATAAAATGAATGAAGCCCTTTCCTATCTGGTAGGGGAACATGATTTCTCCACCTTCAAAAAGGTTAAAACCTTAAATCCTGCGAAAGTTTGCACAATGTATAAAGCTCAATGCTTTAGAAATAATGATGAAATTTATATTGACTTAATTGCAAACAGGTTTTTGTACAATATGGTAAGGTCCATAGTAGGAACTCTCCTGATGATTGAAAGAAATTCTTTAGCCCCGTCGGCACTTAAAGAAATTCTCAACAGTAAGGATAGAAACCAAGCAGGTCCTACGATAAGCCCTAACGGCTTAACTTTAATGAAAGTAATATACAATAATGAAAAATATGGAGATAGCTTATGAAAACTTATTCGGCTAAACCTCTTGAAGTTGAAAGAAAATGGTATTTAATCGATGCTGAAGGTAAAACTTTAGGTAGATTGGCTGTTGTAATCGCTAACTTATTAAGAGGAAAGCACAAACCTCAATATACTCCTCATATCGACACCGGTGACTTCGTTATCGTTGTTAATGCGGATAAAATTAAGGTTACCGGAAACAAAGAAACAGACAAAAAATACTATAGACACACTGGTTACCCAGGTGGTTTGAAAATAACAAGCTTCAAAGAATTAATGGAAAAAAATCCTGTTGCCGCTATTGAAAAAGCTGTAAAAGGTATGTTGCCTCATAATACATTGGGTCAAGACCAATTCAACAAACTCAATGTGTATGCCGGTGCTGAACATCCGCATGAAGCTCAAAAACCTGTTAAATTTGATGAAGTGGAGGCTAAATAATGGCTAATAATGAAGTAATGGCTACAGGCAGAAGAAAAACTTCTATCGCAGTTGTAAAACTTGTTAAAGGCAAAGGCAGAATTTTTGTCAACGGCAAAACTTTTGCTCAATACTTCGGCAACAGACCTGCTTTAGAAATGATGATGTATAGACCTCTTGCTTTAACTGACAATCAAGATAACTTTGATGTAAGAGTTAAGGCTGTTGGCGGTGGCATTTCTGCTCAAGCAGGAGCTATCAAACACGGTATTTCAAGAGCTTTATTAAAATTCAACGAAGAATATAAAGCTGTTTTGAAAGCTGAAGGTCTTTTAACCAGAGATGCTCGTGAAAAAGAACGTAAAAAATACGGTAGAAAAAGAGCAAGAAAAAGATTCCAATTCTCAAAACGTTAATACGTTTGTTTTTTGGAAAATATTTTCTTTTATTCATTTTACAAAATCCCCTTTTATTTGGGGATTTTTGTTTGCTAATTTTTTAAGAAAATTGTATAATAGCATGTCAGATTTTGCTTTTTTGCATATCGACGGTTTGTATTTAATTAGAGGTTTAATATGACAACTTTGACAGAAAAAGAAGGATTGGTTACTCAAATCATCGGACCGGTTATTGATGTTGAGTTTAGAGCAGGCAATTTGCCTAAAATTTATGATGCTTTAAATATTTTCTACGATGACGGAACTAAAGTAGTGGCTGAAGTTCAACAACATTTAGGCGAAAATAAAATCCGTTCTGTTGCTATGTCTTCTACCGACGGTCTTAAAAGAGGTATGAAAGTTGTCAACACCGAACAGCCTATTAAAATTCCTGTCGGAAAACCTATCCTTGGCAGAATTTTAAATGTATTAGGAGAAGAAGTTGACCATCAAGGCGAAATCGTCACTGACACTTATCTTCCTATTCACAGAGAATCACCTAAACTTGTTGACCAAAATACAAACGTTGAAATTCTTGAAACCGGTATTAAAGCAATTGACCTTTTACAACCTTATCAAAAAGGTGGTAAAATCGGGCTTTTCGGAGGTGCCGGCGTTGGTAAAACCGTATTGATTATGGAACTTATCCACAATATTGCGATGGAACACTCTGGTGTTTCTGTATTTGGTGGTGTTGGAGAAAGAACTCGTGAAGGTAATGACCTTTGGAACGAAATGAAAGAATCAGGCGTTATCGACAAAGTTGCTTTAATCTACGGACAAATGAACGAACCACCAGGAGCAAGAATGAGAGTCGGATTATCTGCTCTTACAGCTGCCGAATATTTCAGAGATTACTCAAAACAAGATGTGCTTTTATTTATTGACAATATTTTTAGATTTGTACAAGCAGGTTCCGAGGTTTCAGCTTTGTTAGGTCGTATGCCTTCTGCTGTAGGCTATCAACCAACTTTAGCAAACGAAATGGGTGAACTTCAAGAAAGAATTACATCTACTAAAGACGGTTCTATTACGTCGGTACAAGCAATTTATGTTCCTGCCGATGACTTAACCGACCCTGCTCCTGCTACTACATTCTCCCACTTAGATGCGTCTACGGTTTTATCTCGTCAAATCGCATCCTTGGGTATTTATCCTGCTGTTGACCCGTTGGCTTCTAACAGTAGAGTTTTAGACCCATTGATTATCGGTGAAGAACATTATAATACAGCAAGACAAGTTCTTGAAATATTGCAAAAATACAAAGAATTACAAGATATTATCGCTATTTTGGGTATGGATGAACTATCTGAAGAAGATAAAGAAACCGTAAACAGAGCAAGAAAAATTCAAAAATTCTTATCTCAACCTTTCTTCGTTGCTGAAAAATTCTCAGGTATTGATGGTAAATATGTAAAACTTGAAGATACTATTAAAGGTTTCAAAGGTATTATCGAAGGCAAGTATGACGATATTCCCGAGCAAGCTTTTTATATGGTCGGCTCTATTGAAGAAGCTGTTAAAAAAGCAGAAGAAATGAAATAGAGTAGGTTCAAATGGCAGAAAAAAAAATTCACATTAAAATAATCACTCACGATAAAATTGTTTATGAAGATGATGTTGATGCCATCTATACTAAAGGTGTTGATGGTGAATTTGGTATCTTATTTGACCATACACCTTTAATGAGTGCTCTTGATATCGGCGTTACAAGGGTAGAAAAAGAGTCTAAAATTGAATTTATTTCAACTATGGGCGGAGTTTTTCAATTCAAAAACAATGAGGCTGTTATTTTAACAGAAGCAGCTGAGAGGGGTCAAGATATTGACGTCACAAGAGCTCAACATGCCAAAGAACGTGCCGAAGCAAGAATAGATAATATAAATGAAAAAATTGACGCTGAACGTGCAAATATTGCCTTGGCTAAAGCTATGGCAAGACTAAAAGCGGCTTTAAATAAATAATTTTTATCATTCCTCTGGATTGCATCATTTCGTTCGCAATGACTTGAAAAAGTGAAAGTAAAAAACGTAACCTCTGCGGAGATGTTTAGGTTCAGTTATTTTGCAAAACTGCAAAGCCGAACTTGTTTGAGTTTACGTGTTGTGAGGCTTCAACAGAAAAATTACTGAACATTAATATCATAGCCAAAGGGGAAGATTTTTAGTTTTCACTTACCTTTGATTTATTCAACATACACGCTTACATATAGCAATCTCTATTATCACTCGACTGGATTGATTCATTTCGTTCGCAATGACTTGAAAAAGTGAAAGTAAAAAACGTAACCTCTGCGGAGGTGTTTAGGTTCAGTTATTTTACAAAACTGCAAAGCCGAACTTGTTTGAGTTTACGTGTTGTGAGGCTTCAACAGAAAAATTACTGAACATTAATATCATAGCCAAAGGGGAAGATTTTTAGTTTTTACTTATCTTTGATTCATTCAACATACAACTTTTTAACCGCCAAGAGTGCTGCTCCGACCATGCCAGCATTATTTTTCATTTTTGCCAGCTTTACTTTGATTGGTGAAACAACTATCGTATTATTGATTTCATTTTCAATTTTTTGAACATCAATGAATTCGCCCATTCCTCCTGATATAACAATGCTTTCTGTATCAAAAATATTCGTCAGGCTGATTAATCCTGCAACTAGATGGGATTGCCACAAGTCAAAAACTTTTTTGGAATACAAATCATTTTCTTTAACGCCTTTGGTTATATCATAGGTCGTAATTTGGTTTGGTTTTTTTGAATTAAACATACTTGATTTAAAAACAGGGTCTGATTGAGCTATTTCTTCTGCTGTTTTTTTCAATCCCGTTCCTGATGCGTAACTTTCCCAGCAATCATAGTTATGACAAGTGCATTCCCGCCTTTTGTCGGGATAAATTTTTATGCTTCCAACCTCTCCTCCACGACCTGATTTGCCTCTTAAAAGATTACCATTAATAATAATTCCGCCGCCAATTCCTGTTCCCAAGGTTATAGTTATTGTGTTTTCATCGCCTTTTGCAGCTCCGATTTTATATTCAGCATAAGCTGCTGCATTAGCATCATTTTCAACATAAACAGGTTTTTTTGTTAATTTTTCAAACTCAATATCCGGATAACCCTCAGGCAAATTTGGTGTAGATGAAGCAACTCTCGTGTTTTCAAGGTTTATTGCACCAGCTGTTGCAAAAGCCACGGCATCTATATCGCTCTCATGTTCTTGTATAACTTGTTTAAAAACAGCAATTATTTCGGGCGTTGTTTTCGGGGTTTGTATTTTATTAATTTTTGAAATCTCACATCCATTTTCATCAAAAACAGCATAACAGATTTTTGTACCACCAACATCAATTCCCAATACTTTTTTCATCTCAAGTCCTATTTTCTATTGCAAAATCTTTTAACAATTAATTGTGGTCTTGTAATTGCTGAACCGATAACCACAGAATGAGCTCCAAGTTCAAACGCACGATTGACCTGCTCCGGAGTCCAAATTCTACCTTCCAAGACAACAGGGCAATCAAGAATTTTTGTTAATCTTTCTAAAAGCTCAAAATCAGGTTCCGTAGAATCAGAATCAGACTCCTTAGTATAACCCGAAAGTGTTGTAGAAATAATATCTGCACCCAACGCACGGGCTGCAACACCTTCTTCAAGAGTCGAAATATCCGCCATTGAAAGCTTATTATTTATTTTTATATATTTGATTATTTTTCTCAAATCATCTTCTGGTCTTGGGCGAGGAGTTCCATCAAATGCGACAATATCTGCACCTGCAACTATAAGATTTTTGACATCTTTAATAGTAGGTGTAATATAAACGATTTGTTTCCAATTTTGAGGAATCACATCTGGTTTTGTAAGACCAATGACAGGAACATCAAAAAGAGCCTTTGCATTCTTGACATCTCTTGCACCTGCAAGTCTTAATGCCTTTGCTCCGCCTTTTACTACAGATTTCATCATCGCAATTAAGCATTCTTCTTGATATAAAGGTTCATTTGGCATTGCCTGAACCGATACAACAACTTGTCCTTTTAATTTATCAATTATTTTCATAACCTGATTATATAGCTATTTTTTATGTATTGCAATTGTATCAAGCTTTTGATACGTATATTAAATATATTCTATTTCTTTTCTATCATACAAAATTTTATCTTATCAAAACCTTATACGAAGCAGTAATAAGTTCAACTGTCCATTTCAAAATTACAACAGCTCCGAGAACACCAATCAACGGGTCTAAAACCGTCCAACCAAGATATTTTCCGAGCAAAAGAGCCGAAATAGCAAGCAAAGAGGTGAATGCGTCTGCCAAAATATGAAGATACGCTGATTTAAAGTTTAAATTTTCATGTTCATGGTGATGTTCGTCATCTTCAATTCCGTCATGAGCTTGATGATGATGATGCTCCGGTCCCATTACCATAATACAAAGAACATTCACAGCAAGACCGATTACAGCCACCAAAATCGCCTCACTAAAAGCAATTTGCTCTGGGTGAAAAATCCGTCTTAAAGATTCAAACAAAATTCCAAATGCCGTTAATCCAAGTAAAATAGAATTTGTATATCCGCCTAAAGCGTTTAACTTTTCCTCTTTATCTGCATTATTTACAGCTATTAAGCAAATAAAAAACGTAACAAACAACGCAAACGCATGCGTTCCCATGTGAATACCATCAGCTGTCAGTGCCATTGAGTGCGTCATCAGCCCAAAAGCAATCTCGGCGACCATTGTTATCAATGTGAATACTACAACAATTAATGTTCTGTTTTTTACTTCTGTTTGTTGCATAAAAAATCCTATCTTAATTTTTCAATATGATTAACTAATTCATCAATGAGTTCTTTGCTGTTTTTTCCATCTTTCATAGCTGTAGAAACACAACCTTGAAGATGGTCTTTGACAACCTCTTTCCACACGCCTTTTATCGCCGATTGAACAGACACCACCTGATTCAAGACCTCCATACAATCTCTATCCTCTGTTATCATTTTTGATAGCCCTCGAACCTGACCTTCTATCCTATTTAGTCTTACAATCAATTTTTTTTTATCATCATCTGTTCCGCAAAGAGTCATTTTATTATCCTAATTAATCATCTCATCACAATATAGTATATACCCCTATACCCTATTTTGTAAACCTCCGATTTGTGTTAACCTTTATAAAAGAAATGAGGATTTATGAAAAAAGCAACTGTCATGAGTGTTCAAATTGAGCCGATTTTAGGAGATAAAAAAACAAACTATGAAAAAATCTCCAAACTTGTTGAACAAAAAGCTCCGAACAATCTCGACTTAATTGTTATGAGTGAATTTTTTTCAACAGGAATCAACCACGATGTATTTACTTCAACAGCAGAAGAAGAAAACAACTCGCCAACTCTTGAATATTTTTCAAAATTAGCTCAACAATATAAAACATACATTGTTTGCGGCTCAATAATAATTAAAGAAAATCAAAATTTTTATAACACCTCTTTTTTGATAGACAGAAGTGGCAAAATCATCGCAAAATATAGAAAAATTAACCTTTTTGACTCTTTTGGTGGAACTGAACACGAAGTGATTTCAAGAGGAGAAGATATTGTTGTTGTAAACACTGATTTTGGGAAGCTGGGTTTAGCAATTTGTTTTGATATCAGATATCCGCAACATTTTTTAAAACTTTTACAAAAAGGAGCTGAAATTATTGCACTTCCTGCAGCATGGGGCATGCCAAACGAATTAGAAAAAGAATGGCGAAATGATTGGATTTTATTGAATAAAAGCAGGTCCTTTGACTCCTTTGCTTATTTGGTTTCAGCCGATATCTCAGGAAGAATAAACCCTGAAATTGTCAGCTGCGGACATTCCATGATTGTCGCTCCCAACAACAATATTATAGCTGAAGCCGGAAACGAAGACGAAGCCATAGTCGCAACTTTAGACCCGATTATGATAGAAAATTTAAGAAATAATTTTAATATGAAACACTTTTTGGCAAATTAAATTTATTCATAAATTGGGACTATTTGGGATGTTTTTTTCGTCAAACTTTATAACCGGATTACTTCATTTACCCGCTCAAACTTTTTGCACTTCATTTCGCAAGCTACACTTGCTTCTTTTCGGTAATGTTTTCGCCATTAAGCAAAGCCTCGGTAAAAATCCGCCTCTTGGATTATTTACCCGCTCAAACTTTTTGCACTTCTTTCCGCAAGCTACACTTGCTTCTTTTCGGTAATGTTTTCGCCATTAAGCAAAGCCTCGGTAAAAATCCGCCTCTTGGATTATTTACCCGCTCAAACTTTTTGCACTTCTTTCCGCAAGCTACACTTGCTTCTTTTCGGTAATGTTTTCGCCATTAAGCAAAGCCACGGTAAAAATCCGCCTCTTGGATTATTTACCCGCTCAAACTTTTTGCACTTCATTCCGCAAGTTACACTTGCTTCTTTTCGGTAAAGTTTTCGCCATGTGGCAAAGCCACGGTAAAAATCCGCAATTATTAATTTTTTGTTTATTTTTTTATTATTTCCTGAAATCGGTGATTTAATAGTAATGTAAAATTGTGATTGCATAAAATAATCAAAGGAGATAATAAAATGGCAAAAACAATAGGTATCGACTTGGGAACAACAAACTCTGTAGTCGCTGTCATGGAAGGTGGTAAACCAAACGTCATCGCTAACGCTGAAGGCTCAAGAACCACTCCTTCTATCGTAGGTTTTTCTAAAACCGGTGAAAAATTAGTAGGTCAATTAGCTAAACGTCAAGCTATTCTTAACCCAGACAAAACTGTAGCTTCTATCAAAAGACACATGGGTGAAGATTATAAAAAAGATATCGACGGAAAAAACTATACACCTCAAGAAATCTCAGCTATGATTTTGAGAAAATTAGCTGACGACGCTTCAAACTATTTGGGCGAAAAAGTTACTTCTGCCGTAATTACCGTTCCTGCTTACTTTAACGACGCTCAACGTCAAGCTACAAAAGATGCAGGTAAAATCGCTGGTTTGGACGTTCTTCGTATTGTGAATGAACCAACTGCCGCTGCTTTGGCTTACGGGTTAGAAAAAGATAAACCTGAAAAAGTTTTAGTTTTCGACTTAGGTGGTGGTACTTTCGATGTATCTATCCTTGAAATCGGCGACGGCGTTCACGAAGTTCTTTCAACTTCTGGTGATACTCAATTAGGTGGTGATGACTTTGACCAAAAAGTTATGGATTGGTTAGCTGATGAGTTCAAAAAACAAGAAGGCATAGACCTTAGAAGCGACAAACAAGCTATGCAACGTCTAAAAGAAGCTGCCGAAAAAGCTAAATGTGAATTGTCTTCTGTTGTTGAAACCAACATTAACTTGCCTTTCATCACAGCAGATGCAAATGGTCCTAAACACTTGGATATCCAACTTTCAAGAGCTAAGTTCGAAGAATTATCTCACGATTTACTCGAAAGATGTAAAACTCCTGTAGAACAAGCGATTAAAGATGCCGGACTTTCTAAAGGTGAAATTAATGAAGTAGTTTTGGTCGGTGGTTCTACTCGTATTCCTGCCGTTCAAGCTTTGGTTAAAGAATATACAGGTAAAGAACCAAACCAATCAGTAAACCCTGATGAAGTTGTTGCTGTTGGTGCAGCTGTTCAAGCAGGTGTTTTAGCAGGTGAAGTTAAAGATATCGTCCTTTTAGATGTTACTCCTTTAACTTTGGGTATCGAAACTTTAGGTGGCGTTATGACTCCTTTAGTTCCTCGTAACACTACTATTCCTGTCTCTAAATCACAAGTTTTCTCAACTGCTGAAAACAACCAAACCGCCGTTGACGTTCACGTTCTACAAGGTGAAAGACCAATGTCTAAAGACAACAAATCTTTAGGTATGTTTAGATTAGACGGTATTCCGCCTGCTATGAGAGGTCTTCCTCAAATCGAAGTTACTTTTGATATCGACGCAAACGGTATTGTAAACGTTTCAGCTAAAGATAAAGCTACTAACAAAGAACAAAAAATCACTATTACAAACGGTTCTAACTTGTCTGAATCTGATATTGACAGAATGGTCAAAGAAGCTGAAGCTAACGCCGAAGAAGATAAAAAACACAAAGAAGAAGCTGAAATCAAAAATAATGCTAACAGCTTAATCACTTCTGCTGAAAGAATTGTAAAAGACTTCGAAGGTAAAATCGCTGACACCGACAAGACTAAACTTGATGAACAAAAGAAAGCTCTTGAAGAAGCATTGAAAGCTGAAAAATCTGCTGATGAAATCAAAAAATTATCAGAAGAACTTCAACAAACAATGTACGCTATCTCTCAAGCCGCTTACAGCCAAGTTCAACAAGAAGCTCCAGCCTCAGGTGAAGCCGGTCAAGAACAAGCTCAAGAAGAACAAAAACCCGCTGATGACGACGTCATAGACGCTGAATATACTAAAGAATAGCGGATTTTTAACGTGGCTTTGCCACAACGAAAACATTAAATGCCGAGTTTAACAGCTCGGCATTTTTAAATAACAATTAACTTTAAAGCTTATGTTTGTGCAAGGTTAGGTATTTTAAGTTAAGCACTCTTGACTTGAGTTTAACAATAATCATAGATAAGAACGGTTCGATTACTTGAATATTTTAAAGCTCTTTATTAAATCAAAAAACTAATCTATTTTAATTTTTCATCAACAAAATTCTTCAACACTTCAAGAGAACGTTTTGATAAAAGTTCATTTTTAAGCTTTTTATTCTTTTTAGTTTTTCTATCCATCTGCATTTCTGCCACAATTCCCCAATTAGAATTAATCGGCTGAAAAGATTTATGCCCGTCAAATGAAATATAATGCGTTAGTGCACCCAAAATTGTTTCTTGAGGCAATTCAATTAAAGGTTCCTTCTTAATAAATCGAGCCATATTTATACCTGCTAAAACACCTGAAGCGATTGACTCTGTATAACCCTCTGTTCCTGTTATTTGACCTGCAAAAAATATTTTTGGATTTTTTCTTGTTTGCAAAGTCGGGTTTAAAACTTTTGGACTATTTATAAAAGTATTCCTGTGCATTACGCCAAACTTAACAATATTAGCGTTTTCAAGCCCCGGAATAGAATGAATAAGTTCTTTTTGAGCAGGCCATTTTAAGTTAGTTTGGAAGCCAACTATATTATATAAAGTTGCCGCTTTGTCATCTTGTCGAAGTTGAACTACAGCATAATTTTCATTATTTGTTCTTTCATCCACAAGTCCGATAGGCTTCATTGGTCCAAAACGCAAGGTATCAAACCCTCTTGACGCCAAAACTTCAACAGGAAGGCACGATTCAAAAAACTTGGCATCTTTTTCAAAATCTTTTAGCTCTATTTTTTCTGCGGTAGTTAATATTTGATAAAAATTTTCATATTCAGCCTTATCCATAGGACAGTTGATGTAATCATCGTCGCCTTTGCCATATCTGTTCATATAAAATGCTTTATCGAAATTTATAGAATCTTTTTCAACAATAGGAGCGATAGCGTCAAAGAAATAAAGATGATTTTCGCCTGTAAACTCTTTTATTTTTTCAGACAAATCAAGCGAGGTTAAAGGTCCTGAGGCGATAATGGTCGGAGCTTCTTCGTCAATATCCGTAACTTTCTCCCTAATAACATTGATATTTGGATTTTCCTCTATCATATTTGTCACCGCTTGAGAAAAAGCCTCTCTATCAATCGCAAGAGCACCCCCTGCCGGAACTTGATATTCAAAAGCCGTTCTTATCAAAAAAGAACCAAGGGTTTTTAGTTCGGCTTTCAATAGACCGGAGGCATTGGTTTCATCAAACGCACCAAGGCTATTTGAGCAAACAAATTCAGCAAATTTTTTAGTTTTGTGTGCCCCTGTTTCAAAAAGAGGTCGCATTTCATATAAATCAACTTCTATACCTTGTTTAGCCAGTTGCAACGCAGCTTCTGAGCCAGCCAGTCCCCCACCGATAACTTTTACTTTCATTAAATTGACAATTCCTCTAAATAATCTATGTCATTATAGCTTAGCATGTGTATAAATGTATATAAAGCATCTGCTGAAAATCTTCGTGAGCCGAGTTCTAACATTATTTTGCATGCTTCGTGACAATTATGTATTTTTTGGTTTGTCACATTTGATATCAAATTGTCAAAATGGTTGCAAACAGACACAATACAGCTTTCTTTACTAATAAAATCACCTGATTTGCCATATGGATAACCTGAGCCGTTACTATTTTCGTGGTGCTCAAGTGCAACTCTGGCAATATTTTCTGAAACTTTAAACTCTTCTTTTAGTAATTGATATCCGATTTTTGTATGAGTCTGTATAACTTTTTGTTCTTTATCTGTTAAAATTTGTTGTTCTAAAATAGATTCAGGAATTTTAACCTTGCCGATATCATGCATTAAAGCTCCTAAAATCACATCGGACAAAATACTTTCTTTAACCTGCATTTTATATGCTAAAAAACCACTCAAAATGGCAACATTCAAAGCGTGGCAATCTTTATAATCACCCATAATTCTAAGCTCTGAATAACAATTAAACTCATCACTATGCATTATAATATCAGAAATTATTCTGTCCTTTAAATGCGTGTACATTTGAGCTAATTCAGAAACTTTTTTTGTTTTTATTGAGTTTTGCGTATAAACATGAAATGCCTTAATTTTAAGTTGCAATTCTGGGTCAATTTTTGCCTTCCTATTTAAAGCACCTTTTACGCTACCGATATCAACGTCATCAAGAGTATAAATGACTTCTTCGTTTTCTGTTTCTTCTTGCTCGTCTTCATCTGTTACAGCCTGAGATTGATTGTCGCCATTTTCATTTATCATGTCAGCAAGAGCCTCCTGTTTCGGGGCTTCCTTTGCCTCTGCCAATTTTTGTTTATAATCTTCAACATCTGTATATATATCAGGAATTTGTTTCAACTCCATAAGTTTACCCGGGGTTAAAACATCTCCTGAGGCAAACAACTTCTCTCCCGCCTCGTTAAAAATACTAAACGGAAGAATTTTTTGTTCTACTAAATCTTCTATCAAAACTTTTTGCATATACAAAAAACCCTAATTGTACTCTGATATTATAGCTTTTGCTTCTGTTTTTAAAACGCTTCGTTTAGAGGATATTCAAAAAATTATTTTAAACTGGTAAAATTGATATACATATAGTAAAATAAAACTTATGAATAAAATTAATATTATAGTTATAGACAAAGAAGAAGTCTCTAAAACGCTTATTGAAAACTATTTGAAAGAAATCGATTCTGTCAGCGATATTTCGACTTTTGACTCTTTCGAACAAGTTGGCAATCTCGACAAGACGGCGACACCAACTATTGTCGTGATTGATATTTCGGAAAATACAAAACCGTCTTTGGATTTTATAAAACAGGTTATTGAAAAAAATAATCAATGCAAATTTGTATTGATTTCTTACAATCTTTCAACAAATTTCATTGTTGATGCCTTGAGAACCGGGGCTAAAGAATTTCTTGCAAAACCGATAATCAAAGAAGAATTTATTAAAATAATAAAAAATACAAAATCTATCTTATTCGGAGAAGCCTCTCCATATTCAACAAGCAAGGTTATTTCAACCTTCTCAAATAAAGGGGGACTTGGAAAAACAACCGTTGCGGTAAATCTTGCTCAAGAATTAGCTGATATTTCGAAGGAAAAAGTTGTACTTGTTGATTTAAACATGCACCTTGGCGATATAACTGCATTTTTAGATATTAACCCGAATTATGACATTAAATATGTTATTGACAATTTAGATAAAGCTAATAAAGACTTTTTCTTAGGCACTTTGGAACAGTATAAAGATTCTAATCTTTTTATCCTTGCGGATTCTCCCTACAGAGAACCCTCGGATGAACCTTCACCTCAACAATTCGCCAACTTAATCAAAAAATTAAAAGAATCTTTTTCTTACGTGGTTGTTGACAATAATTCTGTATTGGATACAAAAACTACAACTGTTTTTAATGAGTCTGATTTGATTTTGTTCATCACTGCCGCTAATTTGCCAACCCTTAGAAACTGCAAAAGATGCCTCGATATTATTGACAAACTCGGCTATAAAAATGACAAGCTCAAACTTGTCTTGAACAGATATATCAACACCGAAAACTATAAAATCGAAGATATTACTGCTGTTTTAAACAAAGATATTTTTTGGAAAATACCTAACAACTACTTCGTCGTGATTGAATCTATTAACAAAGGTTTAACTTTACAAGAGTTAAATCCAACCTCTAATATTACTCAAAATTATCAAGATTTAGCCCGAGAATTAATTAACAGAGAATAACTATGTCACTAAAAAGCAGATTGTTAAATAAAAAAAATAATCAACCAAAAGAAGAAGACTCTTTTATTATTCAAAAACCTATTGAGTCTGTTGAACCTGCCAAAATTGACCTTTTAAACTATTTTGAAATGCACAACGATATCGACTCCATTACCATTTATGGCGTAGATAAAATATATTGCGAAAAGAACAATCTACCTGTTGAAACTGATTTGTTTTTTCCGACAGACGAAAGCATTTTAAAAGAAATTAACGCTATTGCTAATAAATTTGACAAAATTATCAATGCCCAAAACCCAACTTTTAGTCTTATCCTGTCTAACGGAGTCAAAGTTGACGCAATAATCCCACCTCTCATTGAAAACGGGGCTTTTTTGTCTATTAAAAAAAATAATTCCATAAACAAAAAAAAGACTGATTTTATAAAAGAAAAAGCAATTAGCAATGAAATGATATTGTTCCTCAAAGAATGCTTGAAAAACAAGCTCAATATCTTCATAACGGGTGACGCAAACGTCGACAAAACAAGTGTTTTGAACTTTATTTTAAATCTATCAAACAAAGAAAACAGTTTGATTACTCTTGAGGCTATTCCAGAACTGAAACCTAAAACAGAAAAGATTGTAAACCTAATAAAACACCACGGAAACATACAAAAAACTATCAAAAAAGCTTTGAAGTTAAATTTTGACCGCTTTGCTATTTCTAATTGTGAAATAAACGAATTAATAACCGTTTTTGAATATATTAATCAAGGCTATAACGGTTTCGTAACAAGCTTTTCAACAAAATCTTGCAATAGTTTTTTATCTTCTGTTCAAAGTTTAATTTTGCTTAACCACCCAAACATGTCTAAAGAAAACACAGACACTTTAATCTCATCTTCAATAGACATAGTTGTGCAAGTAGCAAAAACAGCAGACGAGCAAGAAAGAATTATTGCTATCAGTGAAATTGACGAAACAAAATCAACAATCAAGTCAGAAGACATTTTTATCTGGAAAGAAAGCTCTGGCAAAACCACTCGCACCAAAGCTCACCATATTTCAACAGGTGCGAAATCTAAATTCTTTAGTTCTGATATTTGCTCGTCATTAAGCTTCTCAGATAATTACTTTGAAAAAACTTACAAACACAACTATATCGATACCTATGACTCGTTTTCTACAGACATAACCGAAAAACGCTCTAAAACATTAAACAAACTGAAAAAATTAAAACAAATTAAAGAATAATCTATCGGTTTTTTGCTTTCTGTGCAATACTTCATTTGTGGTAAAATTTTTATTTAAAAAATCCTCCATCAAGAGCAAACATAATTCATTCAGACTAGAATATGTGTTGTAGAATATTGACTTGATGAAAAGTCTTATCACATCTGGTTTTACAAGACTTTTTAGACCATGTGGTCTACACCCTTAAATACACCCCCAACCCCCTGAATATCGACCTTTCAGTTGATGAGAGCCTCATACATTTAGGGGTAATATGCATAGTGTAATCGATGTATTTACAAACATTTTAATAAAAGATTTGGGGGAAAACAAATGAGAAGAGGCGTGGAGTTCAAGAAAAAAGCAAAAATTGTGTTGATAGATGACAACTATGACCATTTATCAGGCATTAGAGAGCTTATTAATCTTGAAAGTGATTTTGATGTAATAGCAACTGCAACTAACGCTAATATCGGTATTAGCTTGGTAAAAAAATATCAACCGGATATCGTTCTTATGGACATCAACATGCCTGAAAAAGATGGTTTGACAGCAATTTGTGATATTGAAAAATTAAATCTGGAAACAAAAGTTGTTGCTCTTACCGCTTATGATGACCCTGATTTGATTTTCCGTGCAATGAAAATAGGTGCTAAAGGTTATGTCTTAAAAACAATGGCTTCTGCTCAATTAATCAGAGCTATTGAAGAAGTAAACCAAGGTAAAGTTTATTTACCTGCAGTTTTATCTTCCAAATTCTTTGAATATTTCCAAAAATCATTTAAAGAAGAAGCAGAAAATATTCAAGACGGCGAAAATCTTTTGTCTTACTTAACTCAAAGAGAAGAAGAAGTTTTAGACTTGCTAACTCAAGGTATAACCTACAAAGGCGTAGCTCAACAATTATTTATCAGTGAAACAACCGTAAAAACACACGTAAATAATATTTTCCAAAAATTACAAGTAAATGATAGAACGCAAGCCGTACTTTACGCTTTAAATAACGGTTTTGCTAACAAAAGAAAATTGAAAGTCGCTTTATAAAATGAAAAAGCAAAAAAATACTCTAAAATCTTTTATATTAAACGGTTCTTCTAAAGAATGCAGCAAACAGACCATCGTCGGTCTGTTTCGCTCAATTGTTGAACCGCTTGTAGAAGCTCCCTCTCAAGATGGATTCATTGCTTTCAGGCTTTTGGATACCAAAGGCATGGAAGCTTCTATCAAAAGATTAGAGTTTTCTAACGCTAAAATTTATTCTTTTAATGATACTTTAACAAGCAACAAAATAATAAACGTCGAAAAAGAAAAAATCTGGGAAAACATAGAGTTTA
The DNA here is from genome assembly GCA_028693235.1 of Candidatus Gastranaerophilales bacterium. Taxonomy (NCBI): domain Bacteria; kingdom Bacillati; phylum Candidatus Melainabacteria; order Candidatus Gastranaerophilales; species Candidatus Gastranaerophilales bacterium. Next base: position 145,257 of record JAQUVW010000002.1, on the reverse strand, counting down.
TTTTGGTCTTGGCTCCCAGATATTCCGCTGTTTTGGTTTGGGATTATTCCGATTCTCAATTACAAAACTTTTCTCAAATTTGCCTCATTTTTAACTCAAGAAGTGTTGGTGATGTTGCAAAAGCAATTTTCGAAAATGCAAATATTCCCCTAGATGAATATTTAGCCAACTTTGCTCCGGATAGACGTGAAAATGAACTTTTAAACGTAAGCATCAACAAAATTGTCGGCTGCCTTAATTCTGTAAACGAAGAAATGAGAATTAACCAAGCAGAAAAAGATGATTTGGCTAAATCTGAAAAGAAGCTGCTTAAATACGAATATTCATCTGACAATGCTAAATTTATTGCTCATGAAATTAAAAATCACCTCTCCATTATTGACCTTTATACAAAAATTATGGAAAAAAGATTTGAAAAAATTTCATGCGACAGTCAAACTATAGAATCTATTCAAAATTCAGCTAAAAATATTAAAAACGCAACCTACTCTATTACTCAATTCATTGAAGAACTAAAATACAACGCAAAGCCAATCCTCGTTGAAAAAAAACTTATCCCCGTAGTAGAAGAAGCGATAAATCTATCAACTGCTAAGGCGGAAGAAAAAAATATTAAAATAGATGCGATTTTTAAAGAAGAAGCACGAATTCATATAGATGAGGTCAAGTTTCAAAGCGTTCTTTTAAACGTTCTTTATAACGCTATCGAAGCTCTTCAAAAAGGCGGAAAAATTACCGTGTCTTTTGAAGGAAAAATAAATAATATGGCTCAAATTATCATCACTGATAATGGAGAAGGTATTCCGGAAGAAATACAAGATAAAATTTTTGAAAAAGGGTTTACTACCAAAATAACTGGTAGCGGGCTCGGTCTATATAACTGCCAAACAATGATGAAAGAACAATACGGAACCATAAACCTTCTAAAATCAGATGTAAACGGAACCAGCTGGGAACTTTTAATCCCAACAATTTAAATTGGAGAAAAAATGGAACAACTCGGAAGCACTCGCTCGATAGAAATAACTAAATTGGCAATGGACGGCCTTATGCAAAGAGAAAAAGCTATTGCTGCAAATACCGCCAACGTTATGACTCCTGGCTATCAAAGAAAAGTTGTAGCTTTTGAAGACCAATTGAGAAATATCTTAAGCGAAGAAACTTCAAAAGAAGATATTAAACGCAGAAATAGTGCCGCTCTATCCTACAACGCAACCTCTCTTGATATTGTCACAAAACCTGATGCCCAACAAATGGCTTTATTAAATAAAAACTCATTTGAAGCCTATAAACCTGAAGTCATCAGAGATTTTTCCAAATATAATCCTGAAACCGACAACAACGTTGATATTGAAACAGAAATGATGGATATGGCAAAAGCCGGCACTCAATATGGCATTCTCGCCCAACTCGAAGGTAAAATGCTTTCCGGTTTGGGGACAGTAATTAAAGGAGGAGGTAATTAATAATGAGTTTTGATGTTTTTGATGTTTCTGCCTCCGGCATGAACGCTCAAAGAATTAAACTGGATACAATTTCCAGCAACATTGCAAACATAAACACAACAAGAAAACCTGATGGAACACCCGGTGTTTATGCAAAAAAAGACGTTACTTTCAGAGCTGTTTATATGGATAAACTTGAAGATAATGCCCCTGCTTTTCCAAATGGTGCTCATCAAGCTGTTTTCAGCCCCAGTGAAAACTCCATGGTTTTAAGAGGCGGTGTGTTTTTTGACGAAAAAAAACTCTCTCAAGGCGTTCAAGTAGCTTCTATAGCTGAAAGCAAAGACCCTTACAAAGTCGTATATGACCCCTCTCACCCTGACGCAAACGCTGACGGGTACGTGACTTTACCAAATGTAAATGTGGTTGAGGAAATGGTCAACATGGTAGGAGCCTCAAGAGCTTACGAGGCTAATGCTGCAGCCGCTGAAACAACAAAATCTATGATTTCAGCTGCAATGAAAATATAATGTTTAAACAAGACAATGAGGTAACATTTTTATCATGAGTGATGCAATAGGAGGTATAGGTAAGTTCGGAATGAATTATACTCCAATTTCAAATTATAATAAAATTCTTGAAAACAGTTTGGGCAAAACAAATATAAATGGTTCAAACGATTCGGTTAATGATTTTCAAAATATTTTGGACAATCAAATCTCTGCCATCGAACACCCAAACCAAAAACCTGAACCTATCAATATGGGAATAACAATGGATGTCAACGCTAACGCTATGCAATTTAATGCTAACCAAAATTCTGACAATCCTCATTTAAAAGTCGCTTCCGCAAAAGAAAGTTCACTGGTTCAAAATACAGCCGGTAGCATTTCTAACGCTTTTAGTAACAGTTTGAACTCCATAAATAACACCCAAGTTGAAGCAAATAAAGCTGTTGAAACTCTTGCTTCTGGCGGAAATATAAGTGTCCACGATGTAATGATAGCAAGCGAAAAAGCCAGTTTGAATATGCAAATGGCAATCCAAGTCAGGAACAAAATGATTAATGCCTACAACGAATTATACCAAATGAGATTTTAATTTAAGTTTACATATTTGAAAATATTGACATTAGAGGGTATATTTTTAATAGGCGTAATATAAGGAATTAACGTTGAGTAATAATTATTTTAAATTGCTAAAAGATGATTTGTCCCGTTTGTGGAAAGGCTTAGACCTATCTAAAAAATTCGGGCTCGTTGTTTTGGTTGTTATTACTCTCGTTGCAGGTTCTTATTTCTTGTTTAAATCTACTGAACCAAATTGGACAACTTTATATTCTGACCTTTCAGAACAAGATTCCGTCGCTATTACTGAAAGTTTGAAAAAAAGCGGATATGCCTACAAGTTAAGTAAAGATAAAAAATCAATTTTAGTTCCTGTTGAAAAACAAGACGAACTAAGACTTTTTGTTGCTGAAAACGAATTGATTAAAGACAGCAACCCTGGGTTTGAATTGTTGGATAACATGCAACTCGGTTCTACAGATTTTAAAAATCAATTGACAAAACAAAGAATTTTTCAAGGAGAAATTACTCGCTCTATCGAAAGAATACAAGGAGTTACTAAAGCAAGAGTCCAAATCGCTGAACCGGAACGCTCTGTTTTTCAAGATAAAGATGAAATCCCCTCCGCTTCTGTTATGCTAATACTACAACCCGGTATCAAGCTTAAAACAGCTCAAGTTAAAGCTATTAAAAATCTTGTTGCTTATTCTGTTCCAAGACTTACTCCTGAAAAAGTTTTCATTACTGACCAAAGCGGTAACAGTTTGACAGATGAAGTTGAAAAAAGCTCCAGCGATATTGAAAGCTTTAGAGCAAATTTTGAAAATGACACTGCTAAAAAAGTCCAAAGCGTTTTAGAAAAAATTGTCGGCAAAGATAATGTCACCGTGCAAGTTAGTGCCGATATGGATTTCAACTCAACTCGCTCTACTATCGAAAGCTATGTCCCCGTCAATGAAAATGCAAAAGAAGGCGTTTTAACAACAGAACAAACTGAAACTGAGGTTTACGATAATCCAAACGGTGCCCCTGCTCAAACAGAGGGCGAAAAAGCTGCAAATAAAAATTTGAACTATCAAAAACAAAGATCCTCTGCTACATATAGCGTTTCAAAAGAAGTTAAACAAATTGTTTACGCACCTGGTGCCGTTAAAAGAATGACAATTGCTGTTGCTGTAAATAAAATTTTAACAGATGAAGAAAAAACAGAATTAAAAAATCTCGTTATGTCAGCTAGCGGTTTAAATGCCGATAGAGGTGACGTCGTTAATATAACAAGCCTTCAATTCGCTTCTTTAGACGAAGAAAAAGCTGCTCAAACAAAAGCTCAAGCAGAATATGACAAAGCAATGCAACAAGAATTGTTGTATAACAAAATATTGCCAATGATTATTGTATTAATTCTAGGCGGTGGTGCTCTTGCAGTAATAGGAATGTTTATAAGAAAAATGGGAGATGCTACTCCTGCTCTTGAAAACTCAGGTAACGAAAACTTCCTCCCTGCTTATGATAATCCTGCCATGCCTGCTCTAAATAACGATATGACAGATGGCTTGGCTATTGAACCTTTACCTGAATTGGATGTTAAAGTTGACCCTGAATTTGACCGAATTAAACAAGAATTGAGCGATTCTATACTTTCAGACCCTAGCGAAGCTACAAAAATTTTGATTTCATATATTAAGGAATAGAAAATGGACAGTACAAATATTTCAATAGAATATATGACTTCAACCCAAAAGGTTGCCGCTCTTTTAATTGCTCTTGGGCCAACTACTGCTTCTGAAATTTTAAAAAATATCACTGATGATGAGCTTTTAGGGCAAATTACTTTGGATATTGCAAGCTTAAACAAAGTTTCTGTTGATGTTTTAAATGACGTCTTAAAAGAATTTTACTCACTTTTCCTGGCTAGCGATTACTTGCTTTCAGGTGGTATGAATTATGCAAAACAACTCCTAGAAAAAGCTTATGGAACAGAACATGCTCAAACAATTTTAGACAAATTGGTATCTTTGCTTGGTGCTAATCCTTTTCAATTTTTTAATGACGCTGACCCGTCTCAACTTGCAACTTCTTTTCAAAATGAAAATCCTCAATTGATTGCTTTGATTTTAGCTTATTTAAAACCTGAAAATTCTGCTCAAGTATTGAATTTCTTGCCGCCTCGTATTCAAGTTCAAGTTGCTATCAAAATAGCAGAAATGAACTCTACAAATCCTGAGGTTCTTGCTGATATCGAAAAAATTGTTGAGAGCAAATTCTCCTCTATTGTTGTTCAAGACTTCTCAAAAGCAGGCGGTATCCAAACTCTTGCAAATATCTTGAACAGAGCAGACCGAGCTACAGAAAAAAATGTTGTCGAGCTTTTGAAAGATTACAACGCCGATTTGGTAGAAGAAGTCAAATCTCTCATGTTTGTATTTGAAGATATTGTAAACCTTGATGACAGGTCTATTCAACGTGTATTGAGAGAAGTTGAAACAAAAGATATCGCTATGTCCCTCAAAGGTATGAAAGATGACGTTAAAGATAAAATCTTGAAAAATATGTCTGAACGTGCTCAACAAATGTTGGTTGACGACATGGAATATATGGGGCCTGTCAGAGCAAAAGATGTTCAACTTGCTCAATCCAAAATTGTAGGTATTATAAGAACTCTTGAAACAGCTGGCGAAATCGTTATATTCCGTGGCATGGAAGAGGATGAATTAATTGAGTAGAATTGATAGCGACAACGTAAATCTTGGCAATTCTTTCGTTTTAAAAATTGAAAAAGACCCCCAAAGTGTTTCTTCAAAAATACAACACGCTCTTGAAGAAAATAACATAAAGGCTCTTTCTATAATTGAAACGGCAAAACAAGAAGCAATTAATATTGTCAACGAAGCTAAAACTCAAGCTCAACAAGAAGCTTTAGCTCTTTCAGAAGAAATAAAACAAGCTGCTCAAAAAGAAGGCTATGATGCCGGTTTTTTAGCTGGCAAAGAAGAAGGTTTGAGTAATATTAAAGGTGAATTTAACAACAAAATTGAAATATTTAACTCTTTTGTTGAAAATTCTTTTGATATAAAAAAAAGAATAATAAAATCTATGCACCTTGATATGATTAATTTAATAGTCTTAATTACAGACAAAATTTGCCATAAAAAACTTGATTTGGACAAAAATATTTTATTAAATCTTACTGAATCTGCTATTAACGAGCTTAAAGAAAAAGAAGACATAACAATTATTGTAAATCCTCAAATCAGGAATGAAATAATGGCTGTTTTAGACTTAATAAAAAATCAAAACTCTCTTATCTCTAACATAAAAATAACCGAAGATTCTTCTATTTCTCCGGACGGCTCAATTGTTGAAAGTATAGACTCAAGAGTAGATTCAAGAATAAGCTCGCAAATAGACGAACTGACAGAAAAATTGCTATCAGAAATAAAAACTCAATCAGAGGAGCTTTTAGTAAAAGAAGCAGACGATTTTTTAACTAATAACACAATCGATACTGAACTCACGGACTCTAACAATGACAACTTTTGATAATTACAAAAAAACCATTATCGAAACAAAAACTCTCCGTAAAATAGGCAAAGTTCTTGAAATAATTGGTTTAATAATAGAAGCTGACGGCCCTGAAGCAAGTATTGGTGACCTTTGTCATATATACAATAAACAAGGTGACTCTCCTATTTTTGCCGAGGTTGTAGGTTTTAAAGAATCAAGAATTTTATTAATGCCTTTAGGTTCTATGGAAGGACTTCGCCCTGGTGCTACTGTTGTTTCAACTGGTGCTCCTATGAAAATTCAAGTAAGTGACCAGCTTATAGGTAGAGTTTTAGACGGTTTAGGAAAACCTATTGATACTTTAGGCGAAATAAATTCTCAAGAATTATATTCCACACAAGGAAAACTAATCAATCCTATGGCTCGCTCCTTAATAAGAAGCCCTTTATCTCTAGGTATTAAAGCTATTGATGGATTTTGCACTCTTGGAAAAGGTCAAAGAATGGGCGTTTTTGCAGGTTCTGGTGTAGGAAAAAGCACAACTCTTGCTATGATGGCAAAAAACACAAACGCTGACCTAAACGTTATAGCCCTTATAGGAGAACGTGGAAGAGAAGTTAGAGAATTTATTGACGCAATACTAGGACCCGAGGGAATGAAACGAACCGTTGTGGTTGTAGCAACTTCTGAACAGCCTTCTTTGGTTAAAATTAAAGCAGCTTTTGTGGCTATATCTATTGCTGAATATTTTAGAGATAAAGGTAAAGACGTTTTGTTTATGCTTGACAGTGTAACCAGAATTGCAATGGCACAAAGAGAAGTCGGCCTTGCCGTAGGAGAACCCCCTGCAACAAGAGGCTACACTCCTTCTGTATTTGCTTTAATGCCAAAATTTTTAGAAAGAGCAGGCAGCAATGAAAATGGTACCATCACTGGTTTATATACTGTTTTAGTAGAAGGTGACGACTTCAATGAACCAATTTCTGACACAGCAAGAAGTATTCTCGACGGGCACATTATGCTTTCAAGAGATTTGGCTCACAAAAATCACTATCCTGCTATTGATGTTCTGCAAAGTATTTCTCGTGTTATGAATGATGTTGTAGAAAAAGAACACAAATCAGCTGCTGCTAAAATAAGAAACCTTTTGGCTGTTTACAAAAAAAATGAAGACCTTATAAATATTGGGGCTTATGTTAAAGGCTCTGACCCATTGATTGATAGGTCTATCAACTTTATGGACGAAATTAATAATTTCTTAATACAATCCACTGACGAAAAAATAGACTTTGAAACATCTACAAAATTACTTGTAGATATTGCCTCTAAAATATAGCCTTTTTAACTATGCTTTTTCCTGCTTTTAGATTATAATCATCTGATAAAAGATGAGGATTATTTTTATGAAAAATGTTTTTAAATTGTTTTTACTATTATTTTTAGGTGCTTTTTGCTTCTTATCTTCTTTAAATAATTCCGATTATTCAAAAGCAATCGCTTTTCAAACCAATTGTTCACAAGTAAAAGCAAGTCATATTTTAGTTGATTCAAAAGAACAAGCAGAAATCATAAAACAAAAATTAGATGAAGGTGCTAATTTTCAATTATTAGCTAAAGAATACTCTAAATGCCCATCAGGTACATCCGGTGGCGATTTAGGTTATTTTAGCCGTGGTCAAATGGTCAAAGAATTTGAAAATGCAGCTTTTAATATGAATATAGGTGAAGTTTCAAAACCTGTTAAAACACAATATGGCTGGCATATAATAAAAGTTTATAACAAAATTTAGTTTATTTTTTATATCCGTATTGCTCAAAAAATATTTTTTGATTGATTATAAAAACGACTTCTTCATTCTTTCTTTTACCGACCGCCGTAATAAAATTAGAATTTACACTTGAATTAGTAACCGTTTCTTCTGAAATATCTTTTATATCTTCAATAGACATAACTTCATCAACGGGAAAGCTTAAAATTGTATCCCCGTTTGTAAAAGCTATGACAATTTCTTTTTTACTTTCCTTAAAAGATTGTTTTATTATATCAAAATACTCAATCATCTGTTTTAAATCAGTATCTTTCACAGCTTTTATCAAGTCTATTGCTTTTTGTTTTTCGCCTGTTTTTAATAATTCATCAACTTTATGAGCAATTTGATGAATTGCTTTATGAGGTCTATCAAATTTTTTAAAGGTAGAAATAAATAAAATATTATATGATTCTGGATTATAAGAATCATACCATTTGCCAAAGGCACATTCGTGTGGGTCTGTCACTAATTCGTCATTCGAATCGTTTAAAACTTTTTCTTCCAGTCTTTTTAACCAGACAACATGGTCTTGAAGCCTTGCATCCATTAACTCTTCAAATTCTTTTATTTCATCTTGTGTTGATTTTATATTAAGAACTTTTTTAATATCAATTAATTGAATAATTTTATTTTGATATTTTATTAATCCTCTGACTTTTTTATCATAATTTTGTAAAACCGTAACATCAGGAATTTGAAAAAGCGAACTTACTTCTTTCCCTGGAATTGCATATTTATTATTATAAAGCCTGAAAACAAGCCACTCTTTTGTTTCTAAATAACTAACCATTATGATATTATAGCATATTGATTAAGTATTTAAAGTCCCAAAAATGGTTAATTTTTACTTGTTATATCTTCTTAATGTTAAATCAGCTTTTCTCATTCTAACACTATCTGGTGTGACTTCAACAAGTTCGTCATCTGTGATATATTCCAAGCAATCTTCTAAAACCATTTGGCGAGAAGCTTGTAACGTAACCATAACGTCTGCTGTAGCACTACGAGTATTGGTCAATTTTTTTGTTTTACATACATTGATTTCAACATCTTGAGGTCTATTGCATTCACCAACAATCATTCCTCTATATACTTTTGTTTTCGGTGTTATAAAGAAAACGCCTCTATCTTCAAACTGATTTAATGCATAAGGAATTGCTGCACCTGTTTCAAAAGAAATCAAAGAACCGCTTCTTTGTTTTGGAATATCTCCTGCAAATGGTTTATATGAGTCAAAAGTATGATTCATAATACCTTCACCACGAGTTAATCTGATAAATTCACTTCTAAAACCTATCAATCCTCTTGCAGGTATTGAAAAATTCATATTTGTTCTATTGCCTACAACTTGCATATCAAGCATTTCACCTTTTCTGCCTGCTAAACGTTCTATGCAAGTGCCTGCATTTTCCTCTGGAACATCAATCAACAAATTTTCATAAGGTTCGTATTGTTTTCCGTCTATATTTTTATAAATAACTTCCGGTTTTGAAACTTCAAACTCAAAACCTTCTCTACGCATGGTTTCAATCAAAATACTTAAATGAAGTTCTCCACGTCCTGAAACTCTGAAAACATCTGTAGTATCTGTATCTTCAACTCTTAAACTTACGTTTTTTTCAAGTTCATCATACAATCTTTTTCTTATTTGTCTACTTGTAACAAATTTCCCTTCTTGTCCTGCAAATGGGCTTGCGTTTACGGAAAAATTCATTTGTAATGTTGGTTCATCAACGTGGATTAAAGGTAAAGCTTCAGGTTCATTCAAACAGGAAATTGTTTCACCTATTTGAATTTCAGAAAATCCTGCTATTCCAACGATATCACCTGCATAAGCTTCTTCTATTTCCGTTCTTCCTAAATCGTGGAAACCATATAATTTCATTATTTTTCCACGTTCAATACTTCCATCAACTTTTATAAGACTTACTTGTTCTTGAGAGTGAATTACACCGTTTACAACTCTACCAATTGCTATTCTTCCTACATAATCGTTATAATCAAGTGTAGTAGCTTGGAATTGAAGTTTCTTTTCAGCGTCACCTTCAGGTGGATTTATATTTTCAACAATACAATCCAACAAAGGTATAATATTATCAGAATCGTCTTCTAATTCTTTTTTAGCAAAGCCATCTAAGCTACTTGCATATATAAACGGAAAATCTAGCAAATATTCATCTTCTGTTAATTCTGTAAACAAATCAAAAACATCGTCCAGTGCTTTCGCCGGGTCTGCTGCTGGTTTATCAATTTTATTAATAACAACAATAATTCTAATTCCAAGCTCTAACGCTTTTGACAATACAAATCTTGTTTGAGGCATTGGTCCTTCTGCTGCATCAACAATAAGCAACGCTCCATCAACCATACCTAATACACGTTCAACTTCACCACCAAAATCTGCGTGCCCCGGGGTGTCCACAACATTTATTTTATATCCGTTGTAATTTATTGATATATTTTTAGAAAGAATGGTTATTCCTCTTTCTCTTTCAATATCATTACTGTCTAAAACTCTTTCTTGAACTTGTTGATTTTCTCTAAAAACTCCTGCTTGCTTAAGCATACAATCAACAAGTGTAGTTTTACCATGGTCAACGTGAGCAATAATTGCTATATTTCTTATTTTTTGGTTTTTCATTATTAATGTTTCCTAGTTATATAAAATTGTAAAATATTTACTTCCAAAAATATTTTATTACAAAATAAAGTTCAAAAAAAGGGGTTATTAACATGACTTAATAACCCACTTTTTTAAATTACATATTTTTTTATTTTTTAAGCTTCATCTAAAGCAGCAACTCCTGGTAATACTTTCCCTTCGATAAATTCAAGAGAAGCACCGCCACCAGTTGAAACATGGGTAAAATCTTCAGCTTTTGCAAACTTTTTAGCTGCAGAAACCGAATCTCCACCGCCGATAACAGAAACTGCACCGTTTTTTGTAGCTTCTACAATTGCTTCTAATACAGCTTTTGTACCTTCGGCAAATTTAGGATTTTCAAACGCACCAACCGGTCCATTCATCAATATTGTTTTTGAAGATTTTAATACATCAGCAAATGATTTTCTTGAATCAAGACCAGCATCAACTCCTTCAAACCCATCAGGTATTTCATTTATTTTAACAAATTTGTTTGTTCCATTACCTGAAAAATCATCAGCAACCAAAACATCTGTAGCCATTACAAGTTTTACACCTTTTTCTTTAGCCTTCTTTTCGATTGCTTTAGCTACTTCAATTTGGTCATCTTCACAAATTGAATTACCGATTTTTCCGCCGTTTGCCTTAACAAATGTATAAGCCATTCCACCGCCGATAATCATATTGTCTACTTTATCAAGTAAATTTTCTAAAACACCGATTTTTGATGAAACTTTTGCACCGCCAACTACTGCAGTAAAAGGTCTTACAGGATTATCAAGTGCTTGAGATAAACATCTTAATTCTTTTTCCATCAACAATCCTGATACAGCAGGTTTCAAAACTTTTGCTAATTTTGCTGTTGAAGTATGATTTCTATGAGCTGCACCAAAGGCATCATTTACATAAAAATCTCCAAGTTTTGCAAGTTCATTTGCAAATGTCATATCGTCATCTTTTGCTTCTTCTGCTTTATAAAAACGGATATTTTCAAACAATGCAACTTCTCCGTCTTTTAAATCTACTAATTCTTTTTCGGCACCTTCACCAATAGAAGTTGATACAAATTTAACATCTTCTCCTAAAACTTTAGCTAAATATTTAGCAACCGGAGCCAATGAAAATTCAGGTTTTACTTCACCTTTTGGTCTGCCTAAGTGAGCCATAAGGATAATTTTTGCACCTTTATCTTTTAGCATTTTTACTGTTGGTAAAATAGCTTGAATTCTTGTATCATCTGTCACGTTGTGATTTTCGTCCAATGGAACATTTACATCTACTCTAACTAATGCTCTTTTTCCTTTGATGTCATTCAAATCTTTAATTGACTTTTTCATAAAGTTCTCCTTTATATTATTACTGCACCATTTTCTTCTATATCTAATGTTTTTATAACACATTTTACATTCAGATCAAACCAAGTTTGAGATACGATTTCTTTTATTTTATCCAAAGAACCGCCCTTTGATATTACTATCATTGCAGGACCTGCACCACTCAACACGCTACCTAATACATTATCTTCGTGTTTCAATTTATCTGTAATTTCTTTTAACCCTGGAACCAATTTAACTCTGTATTGTTGGTGAAGTTTATCGTGTAAAGCAGCAGACATTAGTTCAGAATCTTCTGTATATAAAGCATTAACAAGCATTGCACAACGTCTTGCATTAAATGCCGCGTCTTTTATTTCAACTTTTTCAGGCAAAACAGAACGAGAAATTTCAGTCGCCAATTCGTAATCAGGGATACAAACTGTTATTTTCCAATCTTTTGGCCATGGCAATTTTCTATACAAAACACTTCCATCTTCTTCTTGTGAAGACAAAACAAATCCGCCCAAAATAGCAGGTGCTATATTATCAGGATGTCCCTCAACTTCTGTAGCTATAGAAAGAAGTGCTGCTTCATCTGCAGGTCTTCCTAAAAGTTCATTTGCTGCTATTAATCCGCCTACAATAACAGAAGCACTACTACCTAATCCTTTTGCAATCGGAATGTGTGTTTTTATTGAAATTTTGAGTTCACTTGCTGTTTGACCTATAGAATTATACAAAAGGTCAACTGCTTTATAAACTATGTTATTTTCATCTGTCGGAATAGAAAGAGTATCAAATTCTTGTTCTTCGTCGATAATATTTATCTCGACGCCTGTTCCCGGTAAAACAGTTTCTTCAATTGTCACTTCATTATATATAGGAAGAGCCATTCCCATACAATCAAATCCCGGTCCTATATTAGCCGTTGTAGCCGGCACTCTAACTGTAACTTTCATCTCTATTCTTACTTTCTAAATTTATCTAATTTGAATCGGCATTATCAAGCACAAATAATCTTCTTCACTATCTGGTTTAAATATAGTTGCAGAAAGACTTCCACCTAATCCTATTTGAGTATTTTTACTTTCCATTATTTTAACTGAATCCAATACATATTTATAATTAAATGCGATTGCAAGTTCTTCACCTTCATACTCTACATCAATCATATCTTCTGATGTACCTGAATCTGGAGTTTCCGCTTTCAATAACAATTTTCCTTCTTCAAATACAAATTTTACAATGCTGGTTCTATCATTAACCATACAAGAGACTCTCTCTAATGCACTTATCAAATCATCTCTTTTAACTATGGCTGTTTTTTCTGTTTTTGCAGGAATTAATTGTTTATAAGGAGGATATTCGCCCTCTAACAATCTTGATATAATCAAAAAGCTCTTTGTTTGAATAATAACTTTTGCAGAATCTACGTGCAATGCAACTTTTTCTTCTGCTACAAAAGAGCTGACTCTTAAAAATTCTTGCAATGTTTTTGACGGAATAACAATTTTTGCTGTTTTTTCGTCTTTATTTTTAATATTTTCAATAATTCTTGTTAATCTATTACCATCTGTTGCTGCCATTTCTAGCTTTTCATCTGCAATGTTACAAAAAACACCACTTATTATATTTCTGTTTTCATAATTTGCTGCAGCATAAACTGTATGTTTTATTGATTTAACAAAAGGTTCCATATCAATTTCGATAGATTCTTTTTTGGAAAGTTCTTCTTCTGTGCTTAAAACAGGAAATTCCTCTGCGGAAATACCTATTATATCAAATTTTGAATGTCCGCATGTTATTGTTACTACATTTGTATCTTTATTCAATGAAAAATCAACCGGTTTGTCAGGTAGTTTAGAAACAATTTCAAAAGTTTTTTTAGCTGGAAGTGTAATTTTTCCTTCCTCTTTTACAGAAGCCATTGTATTAGTAATTATAGAAATATCAAGGTCTGTAGCACTTAACTTGAGGGTACCTTCCGTTGCTTCAAACAATATGTTTGCTAAAACAGGTTGAATACCACGTGGTATTGTTATTTTTTCAACAATTTTCAATTTATTTAGCAACGAATCTCTATCAATTGTAAAAAGCATATTTTTCCCTCTATAATCTTCTCTTTAAACAAATATTAAAGCTTTATTAAAAAATTATAACCGAAACATGGTATTATATAAACTTTTTAAAAAAAATTAACCATAAATCAGAATTTTCAAAAAGGTAACTTTTGAAGGTTATATTTTTATCTTTAAAAAGTAGTTCTCTTAAATAAATAAAATAAAATAATAATAAGTAATAAAGAATCAAAAAGCTGTAGAAAAAACCATGTCTTTCAATTAAATCAACCGTATAGCTTTTTTTAAAACTTGTAGAAAACATTTTATTATTTGGTTTTTTTGTACAAGCTTATTATTTTTTGCAAAAGGGGTGTTTATAAGTATCTGAAAAAATATAAAAATTTAAACAGAAAAAAATAATTTATAAACAGTTATACACAGGTTTTGAACAAGTCGTTAAAATAAAATAATTTATTATAATACAAAAAAAAGGCATGGAAACATGCTCATAGTGCATGTTTTAACAATTTTTAAAATCATCAGGTTTTTTTGTATGTAACCATCGAGCAAGTTTTTGTTGTTCAAAACTCAATGCAAAATTGTATAAAGTGTCTATTAGTTTTCTTCCGCTGTCACTTTTTCCTATTAGCAATGTGTCGTTATATTTATTTTTTGCTATATATATTTCTGCATGGATAACTTGTTCTACTTTTGATTGAGGAGGCGTTTCTAGTATATCTTTTATCCATTTGTTTAAAAGATATACCGATGAGTCTTCTATATTATTTTGTAAATATTCTGCAAATTCTTTTAATATCATTGTATGTAAAAATTATTATGCTCGGGAATTGCTGTTGCAAAAGCCGTTACATCCTTTATGCTATTTTTGTTTAATAATTTAATTATTTCATAAAAAGTTGAGCCTGTCGTTGTTATGTCATCTATTAATAAGATGGGAGATTTGGGTTTATGTTCTTTATTTATAGAAAAAGCATTTTTCAGGTTATTTTCTCTTTCTTCTTTATTTAATTTGTATTGTGGTTTTGTGTCTTTTTCTCGGATAACAAAATCAGGGCAGAAATAATATCCGGTTAGTTTGCAAAATTCTTCCCCTACTAAATCCATGTGGTTGTATTTTCTTTTTTTTATTCTGTTTTTATGTAAAGGAACAGGAACAACTGTATAAATTTCATTTTTGCATTGTATTTTTTTCCAATATTCAAACATCAATTTAGCTTGATATTTTGCAAGCTCTTTTTGATTGTGATATTTGACTCCTCTTATTAATTTTTTAATAATATCTTTGTAATATACTGCACCATATATAGCACAACTATCAATATTATTAAGCTTTTTATATTCTAAAAATTTAATTTTATCATAGCATTTTGAACAAAAAATCGTATTTTCGAGAGATTGAGAACAAAAATAGCACTTTTGTTTATAAAGGTAATCAAGTAGTTTTTTTATCAAATTTATCATAGAATGATTATAGTAAAAAGATAAGTACAAATAAATAAGGATTGAAGAGGCATATATGAACCTGATTATAATGATATTACTAATAAGTTTGTTGATATTAGTTCATGAAGCAGGTCATTTTTTCGTTGCAAAACTGTTTAAAATGAAAGTTGATAAATTTGGTTTCGGGCTTCCTTTCGGTCCAACTTTGTATAGTAAAAAATTCGGAGATACAGAATTTTTAATCCACGCTTTTTTGTTAGGCGGATATGTTTCTTTTCCAGATGATGATGAAAATTCAGAACTTCCTAAAGATTCTCCGGAAAGATTTATGAATAAACCTATAAGGCAACGTCTTGCTGTTGTTTTAGCCGGCGTTATTTCTAATTTTTTGTTTGCTGTTTTAATAGTATATTTAGCAGGAATGATTTGGGGTTATTTGCCATCTAACAGTTACCAAACATCTGTTGCAAAAATTTTGCAAACGGCAACTCCTTCTACAGTCGTTTCCGGGCTTCAATCAGAAGATATAATTTATTCTATTAATGGCTCTAAAGACAATTTGCCTATCGTTATGAATAAATATTTGAATGCGTCTAAATCTTATGATGGTACTACTGACCTTAGGCTTGTTAATAAAAAAGAAACAGAACTGCTTAAGATTAACGACATAAGCAGAGGTGAATATATTAGAAAAGGAACTACTATAAAATTACCTCAATTTGATGCTGAACAACCTGTTCATTTTACCTATGATGAGCTTTTAGGTTTTGAAAAAGTTAAAAAATCAGAAAACGAAATAAATTTGGACGAAAAACAACTTAAAATAAGAAATGATATAAAAAATAAAAAATATTATACCGTTGAAGATGAAAATATTTCTGTAAAAGATATAGCAACAGCTATGAGTGATACCTATAAACCATTGCAAATAATAGTTTTGAGAAATGGTCAACAAATTAAATTAAACGATATTTATCCCGATGAAAACGGTATGATTGGTATTGAGAAAAAAATCAAAGAAAATATGAATAAAACCAGAAATCCAATAAAAGTTATGAAAAATACATCTGATTATATTTATTACAACACATCTATGATGATATACGGATTGAGTAAAATGATTATGGGAAAAGTGCCTGTTCAAGAAATGCACGGAATTGTTGCTATAACAAAAATTGGCTCTGATGTTATTCAGTATCAAGGTTTGTTTAAAGGACTGTTGTTGACTGCTATAATCAGTTTAAATCTTGCAATTATTAATCTTTTGCCTATACCGGCTTTAGATGGCGGGCATGTGTTTTTCTTGTTGGTAGAAAAAATGAGAGGAAAACCGTTAAATGAAAAGGCAATGGAAGTTGTAGGGAATTTATTCTTCTATTTGCTTGTTATTTTAATGATTTTGATTATATTTAATGACGTTTTTGCTCTTGTTACAAAACAAATTTAGTATTTGAAAAATTATTCTTCTGTTTTTTGAAAGGCTTTTTTCCACCAAGATTCTTTCATTGATGTTTTTTTTATATTAGAAAGGCATTTCGATAAAATTTTTATTATACATTTATCTGATAGATTAAAATGGATTTTTAATTCATTCAGATATTTGTATATATATTTTTCAGCCTTTTTAGAATTATCAGACGGATTGTTTAAAAGAAGATTATTATTCATCTAAAACGGTAGCCCCTATAGTAAGACTATAAATTTATCAGTCAATAAAAACATTGACGAAAAGTGTTATTTTATCCGATAGATAATCCTGCACATAGGTTAATTGATTGCCCTGTCAAACCTTTAGCATTATCAGAAATAAGATATTTACACAAGTTTCCGACTTCGTCAGGGTGTACAAATCTTCTTTGGGGAATCATTTCTATTATTTCTTCTTTGGAAAAAGTATCTTCAAGATTATCATTATTTACAAGTTCTGTATCAACCCAGCCGGGGTTAATAGTGTTTACGGTTATATTATCTTGAGCAAGTTCAAGAGCAAGAGCTTTTGTAAAACCTGAAAAAGCAGATTTTGTCATTGAGTATAGTGACGCATTTCCCTCACCTACAGCACCGGATATTGAACCTATATTTATAATTCTTCCCCATTTTTTTTCTTTCATTTTAGGAATAACGGCTCTTGTTAAAAGATAAGGAGCTATCGAATTAAGTTTAAACAATCTTTCAATTTCTGCTTCAGTCGTTTTTTCGATAGGATTATATACATACTCACCGGCATTATTTATGAGAATATCTATTGACCCGTATGTGTTTTCTATTATTTGGATTAGCTCTTGGGGTGCATTTTCTTTTGTTAAATCAAATGCAAAAAAAGCACTGAACTTGTGTTCATTTATTACTTTAAACAAGCGGTCTTTGTCACGCCCTGTGATAATAACATTATTATTTTTTGTATTTAAAACTTTTGCTATAGCAAGTCCAATCCCCTTGGAGGAGCCTGTTATAAGTATATTTTTATTTTTGTTCATAATAGATATCCGTTATCAAGTGAAAAAAGGATTCTTTAAAAGTATCAAGAAGAATTCTTTTTTTTGTTCATCAAGATTTTTTAACAATTCTATACAGGTATGCAGATTGTAGTCTTTATCGTACCATCTGTTATATTGACGAGGAGAAGTTTTATCAAGCATAGAAATAGTGTAATCAGCATCAATTAAACCTGATTCCATTATAATTTGTATAAAGTCCTGAGCGACCATATTTACTGTATCTTTGGGAAGAGCTTCCAGAATATTCATAAATTCTTTTAATACAGGGTCTTTGTCATACCATCTTAGATATTGCATTTCTCTTATTTCTAGCCCGGAGGCCATTTTAAATCTCTATCGGCAAGAACGTGTGCATGGAGATGAAAAACCGTTTGACCTGCTTTTTCACCAGTGTTAATAACCGTTCTATATTCATTAATTCCAAGTTTTTTAACGGTTTCTTTTACTCCATTTAAAACTTCTGACAATATTTTGTCGTCATTAGTTTCATTAAGAGAAGCAAAATGTTTTTTCGGAATGACTAAAAAATGAGTAGGTGCTTGAGGATTCAAATCATTAAAAGCAACAACGTTTTCATTTTCATAAATAAAATCACAAGGAATTTCTTTATTTGCTATTTTACAAAAAATACAATCTTTAGACATTTGGAAACCTTTTTGTGTATGTTTTTATAATATAACATTTATTCAAGGTCTGCAATATTTAATTAATATATTTTCTAAGTTTACAAAAATAGTATTCAAATGTTACAATAGTTAGGTCAAATGCAAACTTCTTGTTTTTCTTTTTTTCCTTGTCAAAAGAAAGGAAAAATAATGGGAAAAACCTCAAAAACATCACAAATGTTGCCTTCAGCAACTCAAAGTGTTACATCTGTCAATGGAGTCCCTGTTGTAAACTCTTACATTGATGGTGGAACTATTTACACAAATTACAATGAAACTCCGGAGCAAAAAGCCTTGAACTCTTATGCTCAAAATTCTTTGTTGGAAAATTTGCCCAAGGTAAACACATTTTTGCCAGAAACTATTCAAAATTTGAATTCACAAATTGATGCTTATACTAAAAAAGGTGCAAAAAGCATTGATGATATCTATTCTCCAATGATTAAAAATTTGCAAAATGATTCAGCTTCAAGATTTGGAAATTTAGACAATTCTATTTTCTTAGAGAATTTGAATTCTCTTGAGTCTAAAAGAGCGGATTCTATGGCAACTCTTGCTGAAAATATTCAGTCAAAAAGAAATGAACTTGTTAATGATGAACTTCAAAATCAATATAATTATTTAAGTTTTTTAACTGATTATTTGAATAATTATCAACAAAATCTTTATAACATGGGAAAAAATAATCAATCAGGTTTATCTACAAACAATAGTTATCAAACGCAATTATACAATGCTTTAAACAAAAGCAATACAACACCGACATTAAGTGCCGCAGATATTGCTCAATTGATAACCTTGTTAGCGGCATAATAAACCTTACAACTCAAGCGGGCGAGCAAAAATCGTCCGCTTCTTGTTAAATATAAGATTTAATTATATTATTGTATTATGGCTATAAAATATGAAATGGATACAATTAGTGCGATTGCCACCCCTTTAGGAGTGGGCGGAGTTGGTATTATAAGGGTTTCCGGAACAAAAGCTTTTGATATAATTCAAAAAATCTTTTCCAATAAAAAAATTAAAACAGGAAAAATCGCACATGGTTGGATTATAGATGGTGGCGATTTTGTTGACGAAGTGGTAGTTTTGCCATTTCAAAAACCCAACAGCTATACAGGTGAAGATGTTATAGAAATTCAATGCCATGGCGGTATTAATGTTGTAAGGAAAATTCTCGATTTAACAATAAAAAACGGAGCAAGACTTGCCGAACGAGGAGAATATACTAAAAGAGCTTTTCTTAATAAAAAACTCGATTTGTCACAAGCAGAAGCTGTATTGGATTTAATACATGCGAAAACAACTACTTTTGCAATGAAAAGTGCTAAAAATTTATCAGGAAAATTATCTCAAGAAGTTAATAAAATAAAAGATATTCTTTTTAATTTATATTCTTTAATTATTGCGGCGGTTGATTTTCCCGAAGATGTTAAAGAGCCTGATTACAATGTTTTAGAAGAAAAAATAAAATCAGCAATTGACTCAATTGATTATATTTTGAAATTTTCAAAAAGTTCTAATATTCTAAGACAAGGCATAAAAATTGCAGTTGTTGGTCGTCCTAATGTCGGGAAATCTTCTTTATTTAATACCCTTTTAAATTTAGATAGAGCAATAGTCACTGAGATTGCCGGGACAACACGTGATATAATCCAAGAAACGATTGATTTAGATGGTATTTCCGCTACAATCATTGATACTGCAGGAATTAGAGATGCGGAAAATATCGACAAAGTTGAATCTATCGGAATAGATTATACAAAAAAATGTATAGCTGAAGCTGACATTGTGCTTTTCCTTTTTGATATTGTGAAAGGAATAACAACTGAAGATGAAGAAATTTTCAATTTAATTCAAGATAAGCCATTTATAAAAATTGCTTCAAAATTTGATTTGCATAAAAAATCTACAGATAATGTTCTTTCTGTTTCTGTAAAAACAGGCGAAAATATTGAAAATTTGAAAAAAGAAATTAAAAAAATAGTTATAGAAAATAATGATTTAGAAGGTGAATTTATCACCAATCAGCGACAACAAGAATGTTTAGAACGTTCAAAAGAAGCCCTTATACAAGCTTTGAAGGCTACTCAATTAATGGAAATTCAGGATTTAATTTCTATTGATATAAAAACAGCCTTAATGCATGTGAGTGAGGTCTCGGGCGAAGTTATTACAGACGAAGTTTTGGATAATATTTTTGAAAACTTCTGTATAGGAAAATAAAATGAAAAAAATCTTATATAGTGATTTTGAATCGATAAAAGATATTATTGGAGCCCTAGGCATTAGCTATAATGCACCAAAGGAAACCAATAAGGATATTTTTTTTAATTCTTGGGCAGATTTGGTCGGTGAAAAGATTTCTAAACTTTCAAGACCTATTGAATTAAACGATAAAAATGTTTTGACAGTTTTATGTGCTAATTCTTTTATTGCAAATGAACTTTTTTTATCAAAAAAAAATTTGATGGAAATTATTTCTCAAAAGGCAGAAGAACTGGATTTAAAAGTTGAAGATATTAGATTTGATTATAAAAATTGGAAAAAATAATGAGATTAGATAAATATTTAAAAGTATCAAGACTTATAAAACGAAGAACGGTTGCTAACGATGTATCTGACCAAGGGCGAATATATGTCAATGATAATGTCGCAAAGCCCTCAAAACAACTAAAAGAGGGTGATGTTATAAAAATTGTTCAAGCAAATAAAAATATATTGGTTAAGGTAGTTAAAATACCTATAGGCAATGTGTCAATTCAAGAATCATCATCTTTATACCAAGAAATTTGTGAATAATTATTTTTCGATTATCTCTGAGATTTCATATATTTTAGGTTGTTTTGTGTTAAAAAATAACAACTCTTTATAAATTATAAAAATATCTCTCAAAACTTTAAATGTTCTGTTTAGTCCGTATTTGCTATATCCTGTATAGCGTTTGTGGTGGGAAACTTCAATTTCTGTAATTTTTGCTTTGTTTATTTTTGCTAAAACAGGAATAAACCTGTGAAAATCGTTTTTTAAATATAAAGATTTTGCACATTGAGCGTTATATATTCTTAAAGTGCAACCAAGGTCGTGAATTTTTAAAGCGAACAATTTCCTTATTAAAAAATTGGCACAAAGAGAAACTTTTTTGCGTAGGGAATCATCATGCCTGTTTTTTCGCCATCCGCAGACTAAGTCATAACCTTCATTATATTTGTTTAACAATCGGATAAAATCCTCGGGGTCATTTTGAAGGTCAGCGTCAAGAGTAAAAATAAATTTGCCTTTAGCGTAATCGAAGCCTGCCTTGAGGGCAGAAGTTTGACCAAAATTTTTGGTAAAATTTATAATTTTTAAATTTGGGTCATGGAGAAATAAATATTGTAATTTTTCTAAAGAGGAATCGGTTGAAGCGTCGTTTATGTATATAATTTCATAATTTGATGTGATTTTTTCAATATTTTTTTTAATTTTAGAGTGTAGTTTTATGATGTTATTTTCCTCGTTAAAAACGGGAATAATTATTGAAAAATCGATTGTCACAGAGTTTGTCCTTTAATATCCGAGAATAATTGTATCATACATCAATCCAGAGGCTTCTGTCTCCATTGTTTTGATGGGGTGTAAAGTGATTATATTTTGACCTTCATTAAAGTCTTTTTTATTAATTTTTATTTTTATTATTCGGTAAATACCTTCTGTTGCGGCTCGATAAGAGGCAGAGTCAATCTCCGGAAAGCCCAAAGAAAGATTGTCTTTTACCATTTTATTGTTGATTTTTATGTTTAAAGTTGTTTTGACAGAACTTGCAATGGCAACAATAAGAGTTAAATCTTCTGTTGGTTGCTTTTTTAAGCTAAAATGGATACGTAAATCGGAAGATGTGTCCTTTGGGTTCAAAACAGCGGGTGAAAAATAAAATATATCTTTTGAATAATCACTTTTTCCCTCAAAATAGTCCATTCCTTTGGGGAATTTTGTTTTATATTGTTTAAAACTTCCCCATTTATTATGGAAATTGCCACCTAAAAACTCTTTTGCGGAGCGGTTTGGTATTCCGATTTGGAAAAATTTGTTTTTTAAACAGGTATTGTTCCAAATAATAAGGTTGTTTTTAGTATTTTTATCTATTTTTTTGTTTGTTATTTTTAACTCGTCAACAATGCCGTTTTTTATGCCAAAAATAGTGTAGGTTTTTGGTCTTATATTTTTTATTTCAAAATAACCATTAGAATTTGTTTTTGAAAAATAAACATAGTCTTTTTTTTGAAATCGCCAGTTTTCCTCTCCAACTGATAAAACAACAAAAGCGTCAGCAATCGGCTTGTTGTGTGTATCTTTTAAGTAACCAGAAAAACTAAATCTTTCTTTTGCCATAAATAATGGGTTTGTAAGCCATTGATAAGGCCACAATTTCTTCTCTATTTCTGATTGTTTTTCGACTTGTTTGAGATTAAAAAATCCGTTATGAGTGGCAGATGGATAAATTAAAATCGGACCGTATATTTTTTGCCAATTTTTTTCAGGTGTGAAAAGTTCTGTCCCATAATGCCTTGAATACAGATACCAGTTGAGGTTTATGTTGTTTGGTGATTGATGTACTGTTAACTCTTGTTTTAACGGAGTTCCGGAAAAATATTCTTCACTCGGAATAATAAGCGAAAGTGCCGTGTTTTTGCCATAAGCTGAATAAAACTTTTTCAAGTACGAAGGTATTATGTAAGAGTATTTTGTATAATATTTATCCTCGCTAAGCTTGTAAACGCAATCCATAATTTCTTTATTTTTTTTGAGGTCTTTTTGTTGAGGTAATAGACCGTTTCTTGATGAATCTAAATAAAAGCTACTGAAGTCCTTTTCTTTTAAGGAAAAATAGTATTTTTCCTCTTCCAATTCAATAGAGAGATTGTTTGTTTTTTTATTTACAATGTAGCAGTATAAACCTTTTGTTTTTGAGGTCATTACAAGGTGAATTTCAAAATCAATAACGCATAGATTTTTATTTGCAGGAACAAAACAAACATCAATGATATTTTTATCAGATTTGATTATTTTATATTTTAGTGGAACTTTATTAGTGTTTATTTTTTTTAATTGATTATTTTCTCGGTAATATATATTTAATGCTGATTTTAATAAGATTTTTTCAGATGAAAAATTTTTTAATTGATATTTTGCAATACTGCCATTTTTTTTATTTATTGCAAAGGAGGCATATTTGTTTGATAAGATGATAAAATTTTGATTTGTTTTTACAGTAGCAGAATTATTAAAATAAAAAAACAAAGAACAACAAATTATAAAAAAAACAAATAAAAATTTTAAAAATATTTTCATAAACCCTCAGACGTTTATAAATAGTATATAGTAATATAAACAAAATACAAAGAAATTGAAAAAATAGGGTTTACGTGTTTTAATTTTATTAAGGAAAAATGGAAAAAAACAAAGAAAATTATATAATTTTTTGGGGTATAGGGTTGCTGTTTTTAGCAACTGTAAATTTATGTTTTTTCAGATATTATGATCACGATGAGCTTGAAGCAATACACACTGCGTGGAAGTTATTGCAAGGTCAAAGGATTTATATAGATTTTTTTCAACAAAAACATCCTTTTTTTCATTACACTGTAATTCCTTTTATTAGTTATTTTGGAGAAACAATAAGAACAATAACTGCCACAAGGATATATATGTTTTCTCTTTATCTAGGGACTCTTTTTGCTTCTTTTTGTGTTGCAAAAGAGGTTTTTTCTAAAAAAGCAGCGATTTTTTCTGTATTTTTAATTATGTCCGCACCAATTTTTGTTAATAAAGCAATTGAAATCCGACCTGATAACTTGCAAATATTTTTAACAATGGTCTCACTTGCTCTTTTATATTCCCAAAAAAACAAATGGACTTTTTATTTAAGTGCGTTATTTATGGCTTTAGCCTGTATTGTTCTTCAAAAAGCTTGTTTTATAGCAATTATCGTTTCTGTTTTTATGTTATATTGTGTATTAAAAAAAGAGCTCAAAATAAAAGATTTTATTTGTTATGAATTGGTTTTTTTATCTGTTATAGCCATTTTTATGTCTTTTATTTTCTCCGGAGTGTCTTTTCAAAAATATTGGATTTTTAATTGGTTTATAAATCGAAATTTTTTAGATGGATTTTCTTGTATAAAAAATATTAAATATTTGATTATGACAGCTCCTGTGTTTTTACCATTAACTTTAGTTGGATTGGCTAAGGTATCTACAGAAAAACAGAGGGAAATTGCTTTATTGACGATAATTTCTTTTTTGTTAATCTTTTTTATTACCGCACCCAATAAGCAATATTTCATGCCGTTCATTTTGTTCGGAGCTATTCTTGCCGGTAATGTTTTGAGTAATCTTTTTGTTAAAAATAAAAAACTTACATATTTTATAATATTATTTTGTTTTGGTTTTTCAATTTTTAATTATGTAAATATGGACTTTAAAGGGACGAACCAATCTCAAAATGTATTAATTGATTATGTTATAAAAAATACCTCTTCTAAAGATTTTGTATATGATGGAGATATCCAATTTAATTTATACAGAAATGATTTGGATTATTTTTGGTTTAGCTTGCGGAAGAGAGGCGTTTTAGATACATATAAAACAAAATATAATTATTCATATAATGTTTTGGAATTAATCAATCACAAAAAACCGCAAATAATTTCTGATAAATATATTACACAAAAAGACATGTTAGAATTGTCAAAAGATTATTCACCTGTTTCCTTTTTTAACGGAATATTTATAAGAAAGAAAAAATAATAAATGATAAATAAAACAATAAAAACGCATTTAATAATTTTGATTTGTTTAACATTGATATTGTCTTTAGTTGGCGGCACAGAATATTATTTTAGAGATTTTGTTGTGCACAAAGCACTGACGATATTGGCTTTTGATGGCAATCCTGAGTTTTTCAAAAAACCGTCATTAATTCCATACTTGAATTCAATTGTATATGGATTTTTATATGTTATTTTGCATGGTTTTCATATTATTTCAAATTTTCATGAGTATGTTCTGGATTTTCAAAAAGGGTTTATAAATATACATGGATTTTTGATTAATTTTAATTTGCCATCATTAATAATAAATGCAATTTTTGCAGCAATTGGTGTGGTTTATACCTATTTAACATCTGTTTTGTTAATGAAAAAAGAAAAATACGCTCTTTTGGCTGCTTTTTTCTTGATGACGTCCTTTTTTTGGATGGAATATTCGCATCATTTGACCGTCGATATTCCGCTTGCGTCGATGTGTATTGTGACTGTTTTTTATTCGATAAAAATCTTGGTGTACAAATTATCTCTAAACTTAAAAAATATTTTAATTTTATCTTCTTTAACTGCGTTGACTGCTGCTTGCAAATATAATGGAGGTATTATCCTTCTTGCTCCTGTTTGTGTTTGTATTTTTCAAAATATTAATGATAAAAATTGGGGCCGATTATTTAAGCAAAATTTTTATCTTATATTTTTTGCTTTGATTATTTTTATTTTAATAAATCCGTTTATTATTATAGATTTTAAACATTTTATTTCGGATTTTTTATATGAGTTTTTGCACGCTTCGGGAGGGCATTTTGGAGAAGATGATAAAAATGTATTAATCTTTAATTTGTTTAGGAATCTTCCAAATGGATTTGGTATTTTGCCTACCGTTATTGGGATATCAGGACTCTTTTTGCTCGCAAAAACAAGTTTTTTATCTAAAAAAATCAAAATTGCTTTTTTAATTTTCCCCATTACTTTTTTCCTTTTG
This sequence comes from Candidatus Gastranaerophilales bacterium, assembly GCA_028693235.1. Lineage (NCBI taxonomy): Bacteria > Bacillati > Candidatus Melainabacteria > Candidatus Gastranaerophilales > Candidatus Gastranaerophilales bacterium. Next base: position 118,993 of record JAQUVW010000002.1, on the reverse strand, counting down.
ATGGGCTGTTCAAAATTGATTTTTGTCAGATACATGGTTCCAATGGCTCCTTTTTTGGCAATAGGCGTTGCGTTTTTTGCCTTTGAATTATTCAGATTGCTAAATCAACAAAATACTAAATGTGCCAAAGCTGTCAAAACAATGTTTATTGTTGTTTTTTTCGGTTTGTTTCTTATTAATTTAAGTCGTGCAATTCATTTTATTAATATTTTTATGAAACCGGATACGATTTTTTCTTCCAAAGAAATTCTAAAAGAGCTAAATGTTTATCCTGATAATAAAAAAATATATTTTACAGAATTATTTAGTAATTATTTTTATGAAGAAGATTTTTTGCATCAAATGCCATTGCCGATAAAAAATGATACAAAAAAATATTTATACTCTGCATGTAATGATTCAAAAAAAGTGGTACCAATTGCTAAAAAAAATAATAAAAAAGAATTAATTTTATTTGATGCTTTTGATATCGTAATTTTAGATGCGAGAATTTATGACAGATTTATTTATTTGACTAAATATATTCCTTTTTATTCTCCATATCAAAAAGTTTCTAAAAGAATAGCACCAAGCCAAAAAAAATATTCTATTGTTGCTGTTACTCCTTTTAAATATAATAAAGAAGAGGTGCCTTTCGATGAACTTTCAAATACTTTAAGATATAGAATATCAAAAGGTTTTTATGTCGAGCTATATTTTAAAGATAAAAAATTAGCTCATAAGTTTTATAAAAAATGCAATAAATATAAACTTAAATGTATATATTCAGATGACATGAACGATGGATTTTATTATCAAAATCTGCAAGGAAGAAGGTTTATCAATGCAGAAAAACAATAAAATAATAAATATAACAATTTTAATTGTTTTTACATTGATTTTGGGATTATGGGGTGGTGCTGACCATTATTATAGAGATGGGGTTTTGCATAAAGGATTAACTATTCTCGCATTTAACGGCTCGCCTGAGTTTTATAAAAAACCTGCTTTGCTTCCGTATCTCAATGCTTTTTTGTATGGAGTATTTTATTTATTTTTGAAGATTTTTCATCAAATTTCTGATTTTACCTCCTTTGTTCAATGTTATGAAAAAGGTTATATTGGACTTTGTAAACATGTTATTCCTTTTAATTTTTTATCATTGTTTTTGAATAATATTTTTGCTGTTTTAGGCGTGGTTTATACTTATTTGACTGCTGAAAAATTGATGAAAAAACAAAAATATGCTTTTCTTGCAGCTTTTTTCATATTGACTTCTTTTTTCTGGATGAAGTTTTCTCACTATTTGATAGTGGATTTACCAATGGGTGCTTTTTGTATAATAACCGTTTTTTATACATTAAAATTTCTTGAACCCAAAAAAGAGCTTTCATATAAACATGTGGCATTACTAGGGGCTTTGTGCGGCTTAACAGCTTCTTGCAAGTATAATGGAGCTTTCATTCTGTTTGTACCGTTAGTTGGTATTGTGATGACTTATATTTCAAATAAAATAAGTTGCAAAAAAACAATAAGTATATTTTTTATTTATATGATTTTTACGTTTATAATCACAAACCCGTTTTTGATGATAAATTGGTGTCATTTTTTATCTGATTTTTCTTTTGAAATGAATCATGCTGTAGCTGGGCATTATGGTGCTGATGACAATAATGCATTGTTGTTTCATCTATTTCATAATCTACCTTTTGGTTTTGGGATTTTACCATTGTTATTGGCTTTTTCGGGTGCAGTTGCCTTTTCATGTTCAAAAAAATATTCAAATACCGAAAAACTTATAGTTTTAATTTATCCCGTAGGATTTTTCTTGATAATGAGTATGTCTAAATTGGTTTTTATGAGATATTTGATATCAATAGTTCCTTTTTTAGCTTTGTTTGTTGCGTTTTGTGTGTATGAATGGCGAAATAAGTTCGTTTATTTGTTGTTGATAGTAGCAATCGGTATAAATCTAAAAGAAATGGTTGATTTTATTGTTATTAATTCTAAAGAGTCTACAGAAATTGTTATGAAAAATGTGTTTGAAGATTTGAATATAAATATTCAAACTCAAAAAATATATTTTACAGAATCTTTTAATAATTTTTATTACCATGGAGATTTTGCTAAATTAATGCCAGAAGAAATTGCCACAAATCCCAAGAAATTCTTTCAAAATGCTTGTAATAATTCACACGACGTTACACCAAAAGCATATAAAAACCACATTGATGCTACAGATACTCTCTATGACTACAATCTGAAACACTACGATATAGTTGTTTATGAAAGTGTTTACATGGATAAGTCCTTTTTTCTAAATAAGGTTAGTTTAAATAAAAACAACAAATCACAATATTATTTTTATAATCCATATTTAAAACAAAAATATGTAATTGTTGAGGAGCCAAAGCCCTTTGCTGTTGTGAGCGTTTCTCCATATAACATTGATAAAAAAGATGTTCCTTTTGAAAACTTACAAGGGATTTCAAAGCATCGTGTTCGCAAAGGCTTTTATTCAGAAGTTTATTTTAAAGATAAAAATTTAGCTAAAAAGTTTTATGAAAAATGCAAAGAAACAGGCACAAATTGCCAAATATCTTTAAATAAAAATGATGGATATTACTATGGCAATCTAAAACAACCAAGTGAAAAATGCCCCGGAGAGGACTCGAACCTCCAACAATTTCCTTAGGACGGAACCGCTCTATCCAATTGAGCTACCAAGGCAATTTACTATATTATATTACCAAAGAAAAATAAAAAAAGGAAACTCTATACAAGGTCGATTTTGTTGCCTGCGAGTCTCGCAGGTGGGTGAGTGCCGTAGTCTATCCGTTTCCAGCTACAAGGCAGGTATACTTCAATACTATCTGAGACTACTCTCCCTTTAATAAAAATTGAAGGAACAAAATAGAATCCTCATATAGAGTCAATTTGATTATGACACATTTTTAATAAAATTTCACTATACAGTTAACCTATTTTAATAAGTAAAATATCTGTCAAAATCCACGTCATCAAAACAACAAAGCAACTTAAAAACCTCATCATCTTCATCCATTCTTTGAAAATTATATTCATCAAATTTCCAAATTTTTGGATTTATTCCCCTTACTCTTACAATGTTTTTATCTAATAAAATTTTTAATTTTTTTTTCACAACATCAGAAGGAATATCTAATAATTTGGCAAGTTCAACTGCTGTAATCCCTTTTTCGTGATTGCATTTTTCAGGTGTCAAAAACATAAGTTCCAGACCCACTTTTTTTAATTCTATATCATCAATTGTTGATTCATATTCGTACATTGTAAGTATTTTAAGTAGCTCCTTGCCACATATATAGTTTCTTTTTTATTATCGGAAAAATTTTTATATACTTAAATCATAAAAATAAAAACCCTACGGGTAAAGTAGGGCTTTTGTTTGTTTTTATTATTTGTTTGGCTGAATATCTTTTCCTAAATTTGTATATTCTGCCAATTTTTTAAAAGCGGTTTTTTTTGAATTAATTGTTGCGTTTCCGCCCATACAACCACCTTCACAACACATAACTTCTACAAGATTTCCGCAATCACATTTGCCTGTTTTTGCCATTTTCTTTAGGTCACGAATTGTTTGCTTGTTGAGCCCGTTTATTAGACACTGTTTAATTTTCTCCGGTGAGTTGCTTGCTGCTGTGACTGCCGCTGCAACGCCACCTGTTACACCGAAATTCCTTGCTTGTTTTGAGCTTTCTGTAACAAAAGTTGATTCATCGCAAGCTGTTATTTCGATTTTAGAGCCAATTAATAAAGCTCCGAGTTCTTCATAATTCATAACGAAATCAACCTTTTCGTTATACATGCCTTCTTTTCTTTTTGCGACACAAGGGCTTACAAAAACAGTCAATGCGTCAGGATAATCCTGTTTAACGATTTCTGCTGTGTAATAAAGAGGCGTTCCTGTTCCTGATTTAAAGGGGAGGATTTCCGGAATATGTTTTTTTACAAGCTCGTTATAACCGGCACAGCAAGAAGTTGTCATAAATTCAGCATTTTCTTCAAGCTTTTCTGCAAATTCGTTAGCTTCGTTTTGTGTAGTAATATCAGCCCCTTGAGCTACTTCGTAAACATCACTGAATCCGGCTTTTATCATAGCAGATTTTAATTGCCCCATTGTTCCGGGGAATTGACCAGCAATAGATGGTGCAATCATTGCGATGACTTTTTTCTCAGATTTGAGGTTTTTCATTATATCTATAATTTGACTTTTTTCATGTACAGCTCCAAACGGGCATGCTGAAACGCATTTTCCGCAACTTATACATTTTTCAAAATCTATTTCAGCAAGACCGTGTTCGTTTTTTGTTATAGCTCCGACAGGACAAGAGTCCTCGCAAGGTACTTTTATTTGAACGATGGCGTTATATGGACATGCAGATATGCACATTTTACAACTTTTACATTTTGAGCCATCGATGACAGAGCGGTTATCTTTAATGCTTATTGCTCCGAATTTACAAGTTGTTGTGCAAGGTCTTGCTACACAGCCTTGGCATAGGTCTGTAACAAATACTCTGCTGGGGACACAACCTTTGCAAGCTGCATCAAGTACGGTTAATGGTTTTTCATCTATGGCATCTCTTTGTAAAGCTTCATTTGCATATTCTGTTAAAGACTTTCTTTCGTCATCATCTTCAATAGCAAAGCCAAGTCCTGCAATTGTTCTGTCTTTCAAAATGGCACGTTCTTTATAAATACAGCATCTGAAAGGGACTTCACTTCCTTTTGGTCTCATGTCAAACGGGATTAGACGAGTGTTTTTTTCAAAATCATTAGAATTAAAGGCTTTAACTATTCTTATTAATATTTCTTTTTTTAAATGAGCGGCTTGAGTTTCGCTATTGGTGTTCATCTTTCAACTTTCTTTCTATTACATTTAAGACTTTTTCGACAGTAGCTTCTGATATTATTTCATCATCAACTTTAACGTAAGGAGCTTTTGAGTATTCCCAGTTTATAGAGCACAATCCAAGACATGGATGACCTGATACATCAACCTTGTCCCCATATTTTTGAGGAACTGTTTCAATCAATTCTTGTAAATTTGCTGCACCCATTACGAAACAGGTTGTTCCTAGGCATACTTTCACTTCGATTTTGTTCATAATTTCTCCTTACATGTATTGTATTTCGATTTTTTTAATAAACTTTTCTTCTAATATTTTACCCATTTTTTTGATAATATTTTTTCTTATTTCAATTTCAATAGGTAAAGTGGGGTCATAGTGTGCTTGGTTAAGTTTTGCACCTACCATAAAGGTAATGCAGTCGCTGTCAATCAAGAATTTAACAAGTTCTCCTGCTGCATCTTCTGGTATGTGGTTGGTCATTGATTCAAGATATTCAACAGTTTTTGTTAGTGTCAAAATGCCTTCTGTAACAAGGTTTACGCCTTCCATGTGAGAACATGCCGGAAGATTCCCTGCACTTTTTGACAAATCGCTACTGACTGGGATATTCAATTCTCTTGAAATCAAGTTTGCAGTGGTGCCTCCGCAAATAGCTTTTCTTCCTTGGAATTTTTCAAAAATTTTAGCATATTCACGATCTTTTTCCTGATGATAAGGAGGACCTGTGAAAACGAGAGATTCTCTGGGTTCTCGGCAATATATTACACAAGCTGAAATATCGTCTTTTGCTTTTCTGTCTATTTCAATTTTTTCAGCTTGTTGGACAATATAGCTTGAAAGGTGTCTGCTGGAAATCAAAGGGTCTTCTTTTATTTTTTCAAGTAAAATATTTATAAGTCCCTCTCTTCTCAGACCTAATTTTAGTCTTGGACCACCTAGTCCTGATTGAGTTACGCCATCAGAACAAAAAATAAGACGGTCGCCTTTTTCAAGTTTTATTTTGTATATGTGCATGTGTCTGTTAGAAAAGGTTTTGGAGGTGATTATTTTGCACTCTGGTGTCATTACCTCGTTGTTTCTTATCCAGATAAATTCAGGATTTCCTTCTTCGACAATTTTGGCTTCGCCGTCGTCATTGCAGTCTATAGCAGAAAATGTTGAATAACTTATTTTTCTGACTCTGCAAACAGGCAGTGAGTTCATAATTATTTCGCAAGCTTTTTTTATATTAGAGCCTGCTTCTACGAATTTTAAAAGCATTGTTGAGGTCATACAAGCCAAAATATTTGCCTTGACACCGCTACCCAATCCATCGGATAAAACAGCGATAAGCCTACCTTCATCGGGGTATCGTTTTGATAAAAAATAATCTCCATAAGTATTTTGATTGTACTTTTTTTGTTGGGTACAATCGATGTCTATAAACATTATTCTTCTTCCTCTTTAGTATCAAAGTCAGATGCTATAGAATTCAACAAAAGTTCTGTTTCCACCATATGTTCACCCAACAGGCAAGCTATATCTTGGACGATAGATATATTTTTGCTGATAACTTCTTGTGCTTTCAGTGCGATTTTTTCTCTACCCATTTCAGTTTGAGTAACGTCTGTAATAATAGCTCCTACAATGGCATTTTTTTCAATGGTAAAAGCTGTTATATCATACAATTTATTTTTAACAGGATAGCGTTCTTTGTGAATATCTTTACCTGATTTTAAGGCTGTTTTGAAAATGTCTGAAAAATCAATTATGCGGTCAATAGAAGCTCCTACGAGCCCATCTTGTCTGTTTGCAAATATTTCATACATATCGCCGCAAAACATTTTTAAGAAAGAGTCGTTAGCCTCTACAACGTTTAAATCTTGGTCAACCATGACGATGCCTGATGGCATACATCTAAGCATCGCAGCGGCTTTTCTCATTGCAATTTTTCTCATGTAAGAAACGCACATAGAGGGTTCAGCTTCTCCTGATATTAAAGCTTTTGCTAAATCCCTACAAGTAGGATATCCGCAGCCTCCACAGTTGAGTTCGTCTGCTTCATTGTGTTTACCGATTTTTTTCATAGCAGAAAGAATTTGTTCTATCGGATATTCAATGCTTTCAACAGGGTTAGCTTGATAATTTTCTTTTACGACCACTTTTGGTTCAGTTGGCACCTTTTCTCTTTCTTTTGCATTAGAAAGAATGTCTGACGTAATAGAAATGCTTGGTTTGTTTGTTGCGACGCAAGGTCCGTTTACGCAACCACCATCACAAGAAAGCGCCTCAATAAATACTTTTTTATCATCAATTTTGTCAGGATTTAATCCTTTTAACGCTTTTTCAAAAGTAGTCAAAGAGCTTATGTTTAAAAGTTGAACGTCTTCTTCTATGCCGACTTGTTTTATTGTTTCGTTCATTCCTCCTTCAATAGGATAAAGAGCTCCTTCAAAAGAAGATTCGGGAACAAATTTGTTTTTTTCATCATTGGGAATGTCAGAGGGTTTAATAAATTCTTCATTAAGCCAAAAATTTAATTCTTCAAAGGTTAAAGCTACATCTATTAACTCAGGATGCCTATCTGCTTCGTTTTTCTTAGCAATACAAGGTCCTATAAACACGATTGAGATTTGATGTCCAAAAGTTTCTTTTAAAATTTTTGCATGTGTCAAAGCTGGTGATGCAACAGGGGTGATGTTTGGTGTGAATTTTGGATTATATAATCTTATATAATCAACGATGGCAGGACATGCACTTGAAATATATAATCCATTTTTACCTTCTTTTAAAAGTTTTGCTGTTTCAATAGAAACTTCTTGAGCACCGAGTGCCGTTTCGCTTACATCTTTAAATCCGAGTTTTTTTAATAACCCAATCATTTTATTGGAAGAAAAGTCAAAAGCTCCTGCCCAAGTAGGGGCTAGAGAAACATATACATCTTTTTTTGCTCTGAATAAAGTTTTAACTTTTTCAATATCATATCTTACTCTTTTAGCATTAGCCGGACATGCCTTAACGCAACTTCCGCAGGCTATACATTTTTCGCTTAAAACTGATGCGTGACCATTCTCGATTTTAATTGCTTTTGCATGGCATTCACGAACGCATTTATAGCAGTCGTGGCATTCATTTTTAAGAGTATAGACAGGATATAATTTATTCATTCTTTAGCAGTTCTTTCAGTTTTTTAATATTTACGTGATTATGCCGTACGCCGTTTATTAATATATTTGGTCCATCGGCACATTTTTCTTCGCATCTTGAGCCTGAGAGTTCTATTTTTGCATTGAGGTTGTGTTCTCTTATATATTTTTCTATAAATTCAAGGTTATCCATATTTCCTCTTGCAAAACAAGAGCTTCCCATGCAGACAGTTATTGTTGTTTTCGGTGTGTTCATTAATATTCCTTTGTTGTGTTTTCGTGATTTATTTCACTATTTTTATTTTAGTTTAAACAATATAAAAAATCAATTTTGATAAGACTTTATATTAAATAAAATAAAAAATCCTTTTAAATTTTAATACGATAGTTCTGATTGATTAGTGAATATTGTCACTGGTTATTGTACAACTTTTTTTGATTTTAGCAAAAAACATATGTCTTTCAATGACATATGTTTCTTGCATTTTGTTTATTTGTAAAAGCTCATAGAGTCTTCATAAATAGAGCTTACTCTTTCTTTAGTTGCTTCGTTTGGAGCTATGGATAAAAGCCCATCAAGAGAAGGGGTTGTGAAGGCAAGATTTGTTAATTTGTCAATATCTTTTTCTTCGAAGCCTTCTTCTTTTAGTTTGTTTGTAATTCCCAAACCAATTAACCATTTTTCAAGTTTTTTTGCACAATCTTCGCCTGCGTTCGGGTTGTCCTTTATATCAGGTACAATTGGAGCTAAGATGTCAGCCAAGGTGTGATGTTTTTCTTTGTAAATGTGTTTAACAACAGCAGGAAGTAGAATTGCTAAACCGAGCCCGTGAGAAAGTTCAGGCTTGACGGCACTTAGAGGGTGCTCAAGAGCGTGAGTATAATGTAAAAGCCCGTTATCAAAGCTTATGCCTCCTAAAAGAGCTGCGTAGCATAAGAAATATCTTGCTTCTAAATCATCAGGATTTTTCATTGCTTTCGGCAAAAATTCAGCAACTAATCTTATAGTGTCTTTTGCAAGAGTGATAGCAAAAGGCGATGCGACTTTAGATGTAGCGGCTTCAACAACATGGTTTACGGCGTCTACTGAAACATAAATGGTTTGGTTTGGTGACAATTTTGTCATTAAAGCAGGGTCATCAATTGCATAACTCGGGTAGATACAGTCGTATGCGATAGCTGGTTTGTAATTGAGTTCAGGTATTGTTACAACAGCAAATCTGTTGGCTTCGCTGCCTGTTCCGTGAGTTAAGTTTATAGCTACAATAGGTGCTGCAGTTTCAGGTGTAAACTTGAAGGTATATAATTCTTCAGCGGTTTTATCTTTATATTTCATAAGTATAGCTGTACTTTTACCTGTATCTGTTGGGGAGCCTCCACCTATAGAAATAACGGCTTGAGCACCAAAATCATTTGCTATTTTTGCTGCTTCATCAACTTGATGGGTTGTCGGATTGGGAGATACTTTGTCAAAATTTACATATCCTACTTGGTTTTCTTTTAAGGCTTTTTCTACAATGTCCCATGCCCCGGTTGCTTTGTATGCATTTCTTCCTGATACAACAATTACTTTATTAATATTTTTTTTCTTTAAATCTTTTATGATGTCATTGATTTTGTGAATAGCACCAACTCCAAAATAAACATTGTCTTTTACACGAATTTCTCTGACTTCATTGATGTCTATGTCTTTTTCCCACATAGTATTCTCCTTTGTTATGTCACGCATAGTCTAGCATATTTTTCATATTTTAGAAAGATACTTTTTAACTAAATTATTTAATTTTTATTTTTGTAATAACGCCGTGAACTTTGTGTGTGGGCAGGTTATAAAAGCTTATAAATGAGGGGGTTATTTTTTTAATAATTGCAAAAATGTGCCAGATAGGATTTTCGGTTTCAATTTCTTCTGCACCATAAAAAATTGCTTTTTCTTTTATTTTTAATTTTTTTAAGTTTTCTTCAAGATTAAATACCGTCATATACCCGACATTAAATTTTAAAACCAATAATCCTTCAGCCACCTCTGTCATTTCATGGCTTACCCCGTAAGCTTCTCCTGTTTTTGAAACTTGAACAAAAATGTTTTCTGTGAAAACGATGTTATTTGTAAACATAGTTTGTATAATATAAGGTGAGATACGTTCTACCCCACGAGAAAAGAATAAAGCGGTTCCTTTTATCTTTGAAATATTGGGATATATTTTGTTGTATTTATTAAGGAAAACATCTTTTTTCATTAGCACCATAGCTTTATATAATTTTTGGTTTCCTTTTGTATATAGCAAAATTAGGCTTAATGGAATTATGGCAATGATGATTGACCAATAAGCTCCATGAGGAATTTTTAAACAGCTTGCTCCCAAGAAACACAAATCTATACTTAATAAAAATAAAGAAATTGAGCATTTTAAATACATTTTTCTTAAGAAAAATATAACGCACATCATAATTGCCGTTATAGAAATTGTTCCTGTAACCGCTAAACCATAGGCAGCAGCCAAATTTGACGATTTTTTAAAGAATAATATTACCAAAATAACGAAGAATAATAAAAACCAATTTGCTGTTCCGATATAGATTTGTGAGCCGATTTTATCAGAGGTGTATTTTATTTTAAATAATGGAAAAATTCTTGTGTTAATCCCTTGATAAACTATAGAAAATAATCCGCTTATCATAGCTTGAGATGCAATAATAGTTGCAAAAATACTGGTTATTAAAAATGGAATATAAAAAATCTTGTGTTCATAAGATATCATTGAGAACAAGATATTTTTCGCCTCAGGATGTTCGAGTAAAAAAGCTCCCTGTCCAAGGTAATTAATAATCAAAACGATACAAATAAAGCCCCAAGCGTAGGTTATAGGTTTTCTTCCAAGGTGTCCCATGTCAGCATATAAGGCTTCTGCTCCTGTTGCACAAAGTATAACTTCTGATAAAACAAAAAATCCTGCGAAACCATTATGTAAAACAAAGTCTATACCATAGAATGGATTAAATGCTTGAATTATGCCCGGCATTTGACTGAATGACCACAAACCTGTAGTTCCTAAGGCAATAAACCATATAAGCATAATTGGACCGAAAACTTGTGATATTTTCTCCGTTCCTTTTTTTTGTATAGAAAATAACCCCAAAGTGATGAGTATCGTTATTAACAAAAGCCCCCATTGAGGAACGCTTTTTAATGTGTCAATAAGAGTTAACCCCTCAACTGCTGAAAGAATACTAATTGCGGGGGTTATAACGCTGTCACCGATTAAAAGAGAGATTCCTATATATGTCAAAAGTGAAAAGAAAGCCACCCCTCTTGCAGGTTTAACAAGTCTTTTCATTATTTCGTTAAGTACGATGGCTCCACCTTCTCCTTTTTTACTTAAACTCATCGCAAGCCAAGTATATTGGGCTGTTACGACAAGAAGAAGGGTCCAAATTATCAGTGACAAAATTCCTATAACGTTTTTATAATTTATAGCTGTAGTTAAAAAAATAACAGTAAATGTATAGATAGGACTTGTTCCTATGTCCCCGAAAACAAGCCCCATGGCTTTAATTATTCTCTCAGGAGATGTTTTTTCTTCTTGAAAAACCAATATTTTTTATCCCTAATAATCTAAATCTTAGAATACTTTATTATAAAATTTCCAAAAAGCAACTATTTTTCTTTTTATTAAAAAGAATAATTAAGAGGAAAAAACGAAACTTAATTAATTACCCAAGAAGCAGTAAACTAAACGTGAAAGAGGGCATGTGTTAACTTTTGTAAACAAAAGTATATAAAATGAATATAAAAAAGCAATATTTAAAGATAAAAATACTTTATTAAAGTACGAGAGATGAAAAAAGAGAGAGCCACAAACCCACACCACGAGAGAGTTCCGAGAACGAGAGAAATTAACCACACGAGAGATTAGAGAAAACAAAAATTTAAACCAAAGAAATCGATTAAGTCTACAACATATTAGAGGGAGTAATAGAGAGACAAAAGCCAAAAAGCTTTTTAAAACAAATTTTTTAACCACACACACTCCACACTACTTACTAACCTTACACTTTACTTTTACACACACGAGGAATCAAAACAGATTCAAAACCCTTTCATTAGAAAGGGCTTTTTTTTGCCTTCGCCGTAGAAAATGGCGTCACGATAAACAAAAGAGCTTCTCTTGTGATAAGAACTTAGAATAGTGACCGGATTTTGCAAGAGCCGAGTCGAGAGAAAGTGAGTGAGCTCGTCCCAGTGAACAATTTAATGAAGCGAAATGAAAGATTTTCAACTGCAAATAATCCAAGACGGCTCGTATATCTCCTTGAAAAGAAGACAAATTCGATTTTGCAGTTGTTTCAACAAGCAATCTCGCAATATTCCGTCAAAGGTCTTTAAACTATTTAGAATTAGCTATAGCTCAACAGATAAAAAAGCAAAAAAAAAGGGCATTTCTGCCCAAATGTTTAAATAAGAAGAGAGAGTTTTATATTCTATATAAGTATTTTTGTATTTAAAAATTGCAATTGGATTTTATATTTTAAAAAAATTTAACATAAAGTCCCCACGTTTATGCCCTATATAATATTTTGGACATGTTTTTTGAACTTTATATGATTTTTTTAAAAAATGTTTACAAATACTTATTTTCTCTGTTACAATAGATGAGTATTATATATAGGAGGACTATACCATTAGTAAAGATATGAACCAGAGCAATTCGCTCTTAAATCGTAATATTAGAGCAAGAGAAGTCAGGTTAATAGATGATGAAGGTAATAACTATGGCGTTATTCCTACTTCTAAAGCCTTAATTATGGCGGAAGAAAAAGACTTGGATCTTGTCGTGGTTTCTCCAAATCAAGAACCTCCTGTAGCAAAAATTCTTGATTACGGTAAATATAAATACGAAGTTGAAAAACGTGCTAAAGAAGCTCGTAAAAAACAACACACAGTTGATATAAAAGAAATTAAAATAAGATATAAAATTGATGTTCATGACTATAATGTCAGAATAAAAAATATTAAAAAATTCCTTGCAACAGGCAATAAAGTCAAACTTGTTGTTATGCTTAGAGGTAGAGAAATGCAACATAGTAAATTAGCCTTCGACTTGGCTAATCGTTTCTTAACAGATTTGGAAGGTGAAGCTTTTACTCTTGAAAGAAAACCTTCAATGGATGGAAGAAATGTTGTTACCATGCTTGCACCTTCTCATGTTTAGTATAAAATATTAGTATAAAGACCAACTTGATGCCATGGAGGCATGTCATGTACGTCGGTTGGTTTGCCTTATAAGGCGAGTATTACAACATACATAAGGAGAAAACTATGCCTAAAATGAAAACTCACAGAGCTGGCGCTAAAAGGTACAAAGTTACTGCCAGTGGTAAAATTTTACACAGACAATCAGGTACTAAGCACCTTCTTCAACACAAATCTGCTGATAGAAAAAGAAGAATCGGCGGAATGGTAGAAGTTTCTGCAACTCACAAGAAACTTGTATCTAAAGAATTGCCTTATATGAGATTTTCTCGCTAAGGTTTGTTTATTTAATTAATTGAAGAAAGGATTATACAATGAGAGTTAAACGTGGAAATGTCTTAAGAAAAAGACACAAGAAAATATTAAAATTAGCTAAAGGCTTTAAAGGTGCAAGAAGCAGAATATTTAAAGTCGCTAATACTGCTGTAATGAAAGCTTTGAAATACCAATATAGAGATAGACGTAATCTAAAAAGAAATATGCGTCGTTTGTGGATTGTTAGAATCAACGCTGCTGTTAGACAATATGGCATGAGCTATTCAAGATTTATGAATGCTTTGAAAAAATCTAACGTTACCGTTAATAGAAAAATGCTTGCTGATATGGCTGTTAATGAACCTGATGCATTTTCAGTAGTAGTTGAAACTGCAAAAAAAGTTTAGTCTTTTAGTTTTAAGTATTTTAATTTATGTTTATAAAAAGCTCCGCAATTGTGGAGCTTTTTGTCATTTGAATAGAGGAAATTTTTTCATTTATTTTATTTTTCTTCTTATTTTGTCGATTTATATATTATATATAATTGAAGAGAGAAAAATAATGAATAATTGCTTTTTGTTGATTAGAGATGATTTAAAAAAAATAGTGAATTTTTCTGATAAATGCGTAAATGCAGGTATTGTAGAAGATGATATTTTTGCCACTATATATCCAAATGATATTTATAAATATTTAAAAAACGGTTTAGTTAGTACTATTGTTATTGATTCTGAATTGTATAATTTAGAAATTGCAACTAAAATCAAAGCTTATTCTGAAACTCACAATATGCAATTGGTTTTAATTACGAAGAATAAAGCAAAAAGGACAATAAGAATGTTGATGGATAGAAATATTAAATATATTAATCCTGAAATATCAGCTTTAGATTTAAGAGATATATTTAATTTGGCGGAATCTTATAATATAAAAAAAGCAGTACATATGTAATATTTGTTCTCAACCCTGAAAACAAAATGCACACCTCATTTGAGGTGTGCAATCACTTGTGAAATTGGTGAGTTTAGAAAAATTTGTCTCATACTTTATCTCAAAAAGAAGACAAAAAAAACGTCGCAATGCGACGCTAAAATTTGTCATGGAGAAAAGGAGTGGAGGAAATAAGTAATAAAGAGAATTGGCTATACTTAACTATTTCCACATGTTAAAGTATATAAAACGTATATACTAAAAATATTTTAACATTATTTTACAAATAAGGAGATTATGATTTTGCTTTATAGAGTTCTTTTATTGGGTTTTCTTCTGTTGGAGCGTATTCGTATCCGTTCATTTCTGTTATTTTTCTTCCCCATTCATCAATAATGGAGTCAATGTCTTGGTTGTAGGAAATGGGTTCACCAACTTGGACATTTATTTCGCCCCCAAAAGGTTTCCAGCAATATTGTTCGCAACCTGAAATTGCGATTGGTAAAATGTCTGTTTTAGAGGCTTTTGCGATAGCTGCAAATCCTTTGTTAATATATTCAATTTTTTTATTTTTTCTAATTCCACCTTGAGGGAAGATGGCAAAACGCCAATGTTTAGTTTTAAAAACTTCTTTTACGGTTTTTATGGTTGAGACTTCGAGTCTTTCACGGTTTACAGCGAAAGCTGCCAAAAAGTCAAGTGTTTTAGCCATTTTTTCATTTTCAAAAAGTTCTTTTTTAGCCATGAAAGCAAGAGGCTTATTTACAGACATAAAGACCAAGAAAGGGTCAAAATAGGAGAGATGATTTGCTGCACAGATTATTTTTTTACCTTTGGGGATATTTTGTTGACCTTTAAATTTTACTTTATAGAAAAAGTAAAAAACAGGAGCTGCGACAAAGTAAACTGCCCAAATTTGAAATAAAAATTTAGCGGCGTTAAAATCTTTTGCCAATCGTTTTGAATAATTTATTTTCTCTTTCATAATTCCCTCTTGTTAATTTTATGCCGGCAGATATTCATATCCGGTTAATTCAGAGATGGCTTTGCCCCATTTTTCGACCATATCGTCAATGTTGTCACTGTAGGGGATTAAAGTTCCAATTTTTACTATAATTTTTCCTGTAAAAGGTATTTTGACATTTTTATCAGCTCCAAGAATTGCAACCGGTAAAATATCTGCTTTAGTAGCTTTTGCAAGAGATGCAAAACCTTTTGTAATATTCTCAATTTTTCCGTTTAAAACGCGAGTTCCTTGTGGGAATAATCCAAGTTTCCAGCCGGTATTTTTTATGTTTAGAGCGGTTTTGATGGTTGAAACGCCTAATTTTTCTCTGTCAACAGCGAAAGCTCCGCACCAGTCCATTAACATACGAGAGAAAAATTTTTCAAACAATTCTTCTTTTGCCATAAAAGCAACAGGCGTTTGTAAAGCTTGTACCATAATAAAAGGATCTTTTGATGAGATGTGATTTCCAGCTACTATATAATTTTTAGATTTATCTTTTGGTATGTTGCATAAACCAATAATTTCAAGTCTGTACATAATTCTAACATATAGACCAAAAGTCCAGTTGCAGACTAATCTTAAAAAGATTTTTCTCCAAAAATTATAATCTCTTGAGGTTCTTTTTGAAAATTTACATGTCATTTTTTTATCCATTCATACTCGATTAATCTCTAAATATTATATCAAAAAAAAGCCCTCATGTATATTCAAGAGGGTAAAAATTATTTGAAAGTTTGCAGTGCTTGTGAAAGCATAGCTCTTGTTTAAAAATTACTTTGGCGTAATTAAAGCTGTTTCGTTTTCTGTTTTTATAGCAATGTGCAAAATAGGAGGTTTAAATGTTTTATTTTTCAAGCTTGGCTAAACGTTTGTTTATGTTGTTTAATTGATTTTTGGTCTCCTTATTTTGTTTTTCGAGTGTTGCGACTTTTTGTTTAAGTATTATATTTTCTTTTTCAATAGTTTCAATTCTGGTGACAGCATTGACGATTTTTGTGTTCAATTGTTTTACGGAGTTGACGAGAGCGAAAACAATTTCGCTTGTATCAACGTATAATAATTTTTTATATTGTTGGTTTCCGTCAGCTTCAAAAATCGCACGAGGGAATACTTTGCGAGCTTCTTGAGCGATTATACCCATGTGTTGACGTTTGGTTTTGTCACCTTTGTAGGTAAAATCTTTGACTTTTAGTTGTAATATTTTTTCCAGACCGATTTTGTTTTCTTCACCCACATTTTTCATTCTGGCATCAGACGTTCCGCCCCAAGTGGTGCAGGTTAAGGTTCCATTGATTTTTAGAGTTCTGGCGTTAAAGTCACCATAGATTAGAGCATTTGCACCATTATGAGTTTGGCCATTTCCTTCAATATATAGTTTATAATTTGCTGTACTTGTAGCGTTATATCCAGCGTAAAATCCTAATGCAATATTGTTTACACCAGTTGTGTTGTTGAAAAGTGCACCAATACCATCGGCTGTGTTATTATTGCCTGTTGTGTTTTTATAAAGAGCACTATCTCCATTAGCTGTGTTAGCAAAGCCAGTTGTATTGTAGTAAAGTGCTCCAATACCGTTGGCTGTATTATAGTTTCCTGTTGTGTTGTAATAAAGTGCAGCGTGTCCATTAGCTGTATTTTCTTTGCCCGTTGTGTTTTTATAAAGTGCAGTAACCCCATTAGCTGTGTTATAATTTCCTGTTGTGTTGCTAAATAGTGAAGCAAAACCGACTGCTGTGTTGTAGCTTGCTGTCTTAGCTTCAGCTGACGGATTATTGTAATATAAGCTATAACCTCCGATAGCAACGTTTCCATATCCTGAAGTGTTAGAATACAATGTGTATTCGCCAATCGCTGTATTAGTTATTTCTTTACTGCCTAATGTACCTAAAGTTGTTGTTGTTATAGTCGTAGGGGAGTAGCTATACTCAGAATAAGAGCCTATAGCTGTGTTGTAAGAGTTTGTTTTGCTATGAAAAAGAGATTGATAGCCGATAGAGATATTGTTAGAGCCATTAGAGGCACCTTCTATTCCAAAAAGGGAGTTTGAACCTATTGCAATATTGTAATCACCTTTTTGGTTGAATGCTGATTGATAGCCAATTGCGGTATTATCAGAGGTTGTGTCATTTGAATATAAAGAATTATACCCAAGGGCAGTATTTCTATGTCCTGTTGTATTTGTGAAAAGGGATTGATAGCCTAAGCCTGAATTGTAACAACCTTCTGTATTTGACAATAATGAGTTAGCACCGTTAGCAGTGTTTCTAACGCCTGTTGTGTTGCCTTGTAGAGATTGATATCCGACAGCAGTATTGTATCCGCCATCAGATTTGCCCTCTTCACCAAAAAGAGCATTAGTTCCCATCGCAACATTGTAGCTGCCAGTTTGGAATATAGCGGATTGATAGCCGATAGCTGTATTAGATTCTCCTGTTTCGTTAGTAAAAAGTGCAGAAGTCCCGTAAGCTGTGTTATTATTGCCTGTATAGTTAGAGTAAAGAGCCTCCTTTCCGTAAGCTGTGTTATTATAGCCTGTTGTGTTGGCGTAAAGAGCTTGATATCCGTTAGCTGTGTTACAATAGCCTGTTGAGTTGTATAAAAGTGCCATCATTCCGTTAGCTGTGTTACAATAGCCTGTTGTGTTATAGTAAAGAGCCTGATATCCGTTAGCTGTGTTACAATAGCCTGTTGTATTTGAGTATAGTGAAGCGAACCCAATAGCGATATTATAGTTAGAAGTATTATTGTATAAACTAAATCCGCCAACGGCTACATTTCCATAACCTGTTTTGTTCATGGTCAACGCATAGCTACCAATGGCTGTATTTGTTATTTCATTTTCATAACTTCCTAATGTGGTTTTTGGAATGGTTGTAGGGTTGTAATTGTTTTGTGCATAATAGCCTAAAGCTACTTGATACGAGGCATCTTTATTTGATTGTAGTGTATAAGAACCTAAGCTACAGTTAGAACCGCCGGTTTTATTGCTACTCATAGAAGATTGCCCTATAGCTTGATTATAAGAACCTGTATCATTATTTGACATAGTATAATAACCAATAGCTATATTATAATCTCCTTTATTATTGGTTTGTAAAGCAGATTGACCTAATGCAACATTATAACCCCCTTTACCATTTGATTGCATAGCTCTTTGTCCTATTGCAATATTTTCGCCTCCAAGTGTTTTGTTTAGAGCTCTATCTCCTAAAGCAAGATTGTATGAAGAAAAATTTGAGGCGTCACCACAATAGCAAAGCGATTCATTTCCTAAAGCAGTATTATAGCTACCATAAGACTCCATCATTGATAGATAACCGATAGCTGTAGATTGATTTGAATTATTGGCTTCTGCCATTGACTTATATCCATAAGCTGTGGAAGCATATGGAGTAGAGGTTGTTGAATCTTTCATTTTCATGGATTTAAAACCAACTGCGGTATTGTAGCTATAATCTCTTGCATTCTCGAGAGCTCTATCTCCAATTGCAATATCACCACCATATGAAAATGATATTTTACCTATTTTGTACATAGATGAACTACTACCACGTTGATAAAAACTAATTAAAGAACGACTAATTGTTTGTTCACTACCTGAATTTGCTGGGGTAACAATTGCAAGCCTTGCACCCTTATCTTTTGGTGTAGAATCTGTGCTTGAATTAAAATCTGACCAATATGATACAACCGGTAGTTTGTTATATCCTATTATTGCAGACTGCGAGTCAGAGTTTCCATAATATATATCAGAGTTATTCTCTGTATATTTCCAAATTTCTTTATCCGTTGTAGTATGCTTTTTCGCCACAACAGGGACAATTGCAGATAGCATCAAGCTAACTATCATTAATGTAACTAATGCTTCTGCAATAGAAAATGCTTTTTTATTATTTTTCATATATAACTTTCTAACAACAATATATAATTTAATTATTATATACAAAAATACCCATAATGTAAATAAATTAATCCTTTATGATTGTTTTTTTTGGTTATTTATAAAAATTTTTTTACTTGATTATCTTTTTTGTTTCGTTTATAAAGGTGGCATAGTTTAAATTTTATGTAGTAAAAAAGAATAGGAGCTTAAACTTATGGTAAACGTAGCTATTAACGGATTCGGTAGAATCGGACGTAACACATTAAGAGCAGCTATCGAAGAAGGTATCTTTGACAAAATTAATTATGTTGCAATCAATGACCCAGGCTTGACACCTGCAAATGCAGCACACGTATTTAAATATGACTCTGTAATGGGTAAATTTAACGGTACTGTTGAAGTAGCTGAAGACGGTTTGGTTATCAATGGTAAAAAAATCAAATTTTTCGCAGAAAAAGACCCTGCTCAACTTCCTTGGAAAGATATGAATGTTGAAGTAGTTGTTGAATCTACAGGTTTCTTCACAGATGCTACTAAAGCTAAAGCTCACATCGATGCAGGTGCTAAAAAAGTTATTATCTCAGCTCCTGCTAAAAATGAAGACAAAACTATCGTTCTTGGCGTTAACGACAATGAATACGATTCAGCTAAACATAACGTAATTTCTATGGCATCTTGCACAACTAACTGCTTGGCTCCTGTAGCTAAAGTTATCAAAGAAAAATTCGGTATCGTTAAAGGCTTGATGACTACAGTTCACTCTTACACAGGCGACCAAAAAATTCTTGACGCTGGTCACAAAGACCCTCGTAGAGCTAGAGCCGGTGCTTTGAATATTGTTCCTACAACAACAGGTGCTGCTAGAGCTGTTGCTTTGGTTCTTCCTGAACTTAAAGGCAAATTGGATGGTTTCGCTATGAGAGTTCCTACTCCGGATGTATCTCTAGTTGACGTTGTTTTTGAAACAGAAAAACCTGTTACTGCTGAAACAGTAAACGCTGCTTTGAAAGAAGCTGCTGACGGAAAAGTTCTTTGCTATACAGATGAACCTCTTGTTTCTTCTGACTTCGTTGGTACTCACCAATCATCTACAGTTGATTCATTGTTGACAAAAACAATGGGCGACAATATGGTTAAAATCATTTCTTGGTATGATAACGAAATGGGCTATTCTACAAGATTGGCTGAAACTACATTGATGGTTGCTGAAAAATTATAATCGTTGATTTGTTTTTTAAATAACTTAAATGTTAAGAAAATCGTCTTTTTGTAAAGGCGATTTTCTTTTTGCGGTTTTATTCTTCTTTACTGAAAATGCTTGTCTTTTACTGTCTATTTTTAAAAAAACAGTATTAAAATATTAAAAAACTTTTGATTTTTTTATAAAAACAATGACTTTTTGAAAAAAATCAAATTTTTAATGGAGAGATTTATTTTGATTTTTTATATGATTGATATAAAATAGAAAAGCTAGCAAACGAAGAGATTGGAAAAAATAAAGTGGGACTCACATTTCAAGAATTAATTTTAAACCTTTCAAAATATTGGTCAGAGCAAGGATGTATTATTCAACAGCCTTATGACATTGAAAAGGGTGCGAGCACAATGAACCCTGCGACATTTTTGCGTTCATTGGGACCTGAACCTTGGTCAACGGCTATGGTTGAGCCTTGTCGTCGTCCTACCGATGCTCGATATGGTGAAAATCCTAACAGATTAGGTCATTATTATCAATACCAAGTGATTTTGAAACCGTCACCGGATAATGCTCAAGAAGTTTATCTCAAGAGCTTAGAGGCGATGGGTATTGATTTGACAAAACATGATGTCAGATTTGTTGAAGATAATTGGGAATCTCCTACCTTGGGTGCTGCCGGTGTCGGCTGGGAAGTTTGGCTTGATGGAATGGAAATTACACAATTTACATATTTCCAACAAGTCGGTGGCTTAGAAATCAGACCTGTTGCTTTGGAAATAACTTACGGGCTTGAACGTATTGCTATGTATCTTCAAAATGTCAATTCTGTATATGATGTTATGTGGAATAATAAGTTGAATTATGGCGAAATCTATTTGCAAAACGAAATTGAACAATCAAAATATAATTTTGAATATTCTACCGCTGAACGCTTATTTAAAATGTTTGATTTATGTCAGGCAGAAGTTGAATCATGCTGCGATGCTGACTTAGTTTTACCTGCTTATGATTATGTTTTGAAATGCTCTCATACCTTTAATTTATTAGATGCAAGAGGTGTTATCAGTAAAGATGAGAGAATTAACTATATCAACAGAGTTAGGAAAATGGCTGCTGCTGTTGCGAAATTGTATGTAGAACAACGTGAAGCTTTAGGATTCCCGTTGATAAAAGATAATAAAGAATCCCGTCCCGTAGTTAGTGTTAAATAACAAACACAAATGTTTGAAACGGAATGAAGAAAATAGGTATTAAATGAATAAAAACGTGACCGAAACAGGATTAGTCGAAAATTTTGTATCAAAATTATTAAAGAAAAAAAATCCGGACGATTTGATTGAACAATCAAAAAAAGGCGGATTAAATAAAACGCTAACAGCCTTTGACCTTATTATTTTGGGTGTGAGTGCTGTTATCGGCTCAGGAATATTTGTAATGATAGGTGCTGCGGCTCTCGGAACAAGTGACCATATAGGTGCAGGACCTTCTTTGTTGGTATCTATTGTCCTTGCAGCTGTTGCTTGTATTTTTCCCGCGTTATGTTATGCAGAATTTGCCTCTATGATTCCTGTTGCCGGTAGTGCTTATACGTACACCTTCGCTACTATGGGTGAACTTGCAGCTTGGATAATAGGTTGGATTCTGATGCTCGAATATGCTATCGGTAATATTACAGTAGCTTCCAGTTGGACAGGGTATTTCTTCCAATTACTTCAAGGGTTTGACAAGTATTTACCTGCTTGGCTTACCAATCCTCCTTTATGGGTTATAAATGAATATCATACTGCGGTTGAAAAATATACTGATTTGGGAATTGACCCGAATGTCGCCATACCTCATATTTGTGGTGTTCCTATTTGTCTTAATGCTCCTGCTATTTTTATAATGTTGGCATTGGCTGCTGTTTTAACAAAAGGTATGAAAGAGTCAACAAAAGTTGCTACATTCATGGTATTTGTAAAACTTGCTGTCATCGCATTATTTGTCGGAGTTGGTGCGTTTTATGTCAAACCTGAAAACTGGGCACCTTTTGCTCCAAACGGAATGCAGGGTGTAATTATCGGTGCGTTTGTAATATTTTATGCTTACATCGGGTTTGATGCTATATCTACAGCTGCAGAAGAAACAAAAAATCCTCAAAAAGATTTGCCGATAGGTTTGATTGCTTCTCTTGTAATTTGTTCTTTGATATATGGATTAGTTGCGTTGGTATTTTCAGGGATTATTCCTTACGGAAGTCCGATTGACATGCATGCACCAATTGCTGCTGCTATGAAAATGGTTGGTCAAAATGGAATTGCAGGTTTGATTTCAGTCGGTGCTTTAGCTGGTTTAACCTCTGTATTGTTGGTTTTACAATTTGGTACAACCAGAATTTTATATGCGATGGCGAGAGATAATTTCTTCCCATCTGTTATGAAAAAAGTTCACCCTAAATATCAAACTCCATACGTAATTACTTGGACAACAGTTATTATTGTTTGTTTATGTTCTTTGTTTATGGATATGAATGTGGCGGCTGAACTTTGTATATTTGGTACTTTTACCTCATTTATTATTGTGTGTATTGGTGTTTTGATACTAAGACATACAGACCCGAAAAGAGAAAGACCGTTTAGAGTTCCTTTCTGTCCTTGGACACCGTTATTGGGAATTTGTATTTGTTCTTATTTGATGTTTGAAGCTACAAAGAGTTTGCATAAATCTCCTATGTTATTTCCGGTTTGGATTTTGATAGGATTGGTAATCTATTTCCTATATGGATACAGAAAAAACAGAAAAGTGGAAGCTATAGCAGAGCAAGAAGCTAAACAAGAAGAAGAAAAGGCTATACTTTAGTTCAATACATTTAAAACTTATATATAATTAATTATCCCTAATACGTGATTTATAATAAATGTATTAGGGATATATTATGCAAATAATAAAAGCTATAGATAATGGGCTAGCTGCTATCGTCGTCAACTTTAGTTTTCACAAAATAACTTGTGAAATGGTTGATGCTATAGATGATATGTGTAAGAGCAGTCCTGACGAGTTCAGGATTGTTCTTGATTTGCAAAACGTAGAGTTTGTACCTAATAAGTTCTTTTCTTTGTTAAAGAAAGAAGGGATTAGGCGAAATATTGTTTTATTAAATATGTCTGCCGAGATAAATTCTCTTTTGTATTTGATGAATTACGACAAGTATGTTAAAGAATATATGGATGAAGCTGATTTCATTGCTTCAAAAAGGTTGTTAGTGAATCGTAAATTTAGATTTTGTGCGGCTTAGTTTAAAGTTTTGATGACTTTACATGGGTTGCCAACGGCAATAGAATTGGCGGGAATATCTTTTGTGACTATGCTGCCTGCTCCAATTGTTGTTCCATCTCCAATTGTTACACCGTGCAAAATTATCGCACCGCTACCAATCCAGCAATCTTTGCCTATTGTGATTGGGTTTGCGTATTCCACGCCGCTTCTTCTGGAAATGGGGTCTATAGGATGCATCGGTGTGCAAAATTGAACTCCTGAACCAATCAGCGTATAGTCACCGATTGTTACCATTGCTGAATCCAAAATAGTGCAGTTTGTATTCATATAAACATTATTGCCCACAACAAGATGGCAACCGAAGTCGCAAAAGAAATTCGGTTCAATATACGAGCCATCACCTATATTTTTGAACCATTTTTTCATAATGTCGTAACGCTTAGTTTTATCTATTTCTGCGTTAAATTTATTCAAAAAAACTCTTGATGTTGCTTGTAAGTTTGTTATTTCTTTATCAAATGCGTTGTATAGGTCACCTGAGAGTTGTTTTTCGTGTTCTGTTTTAGGCATAAGAATCCTTTATTTTGTGCAGAATTTTGAAATTATCGGATGGTGATATTCTACATTATTTATTGACTTTGAGTCAACAATTGCAGATGGAGGAAGTAAGTGCCATTTAAAAATTGCACAATGTGATTTCCAATAGAATTTTTTTATCCATTCCTTTTTTTGCTCAAGAGAAATATTGTTTTTAATTTCATAGGCAAAATGATGAGCCATAAGGTCTTCAAACCCATAGTTGCGGTTTTCTACGCACCATATTATTTCGTCTAAAAATTCATAAGGCATATTTTCTTCTTCAGCGGTAACGGTTCCAGAGCCGTCTTTTTTAAGTTTCAATTCCGCTCCCGGAGGTTTTGCTAGGATAGATTTCGGAATAATTTCTCCGGAGTTAGAATTTCTGTTGATAAAGTCAGCAAGAGCAAAAAGTTTTGTCTTGGTTACATCTGCAATCGGTGCAAATCCGCCTGACATATCGCCGTTTATAGTTGCATAACCTATATAAAGCTCTGATTTATCGCTTGTTGCAATAGGTAGCATTTGTTTGTATTCATTTGAAATGCTCCAAAGAATTGTTGCTCTTAAGCGGGCTTGAATATTTTCAAAAGTTGTAGATTTTTCGCATTTATCAGTATTAACTTTGTCAAAAATTTTGTTAAGGCTAGATTTCATAACCTCAACCTGCTCTGCAATTGGGGTTTCAAAGAATTTTATGCCTAAGTTTTTAGCTAAAATTTCAGCATCACTTTTACTTGCTTGAGAGGTTATTTTTGTGGGCATTGAAATTCCTAGGACATTTTCACTTCCGAGTGCGTGAGCTAATAAAACAGCAGATACAGAGGAGTCCAATCCCCCTGAAAGCCCTAGTACAGCTCGTTTAAATCCGTTTTTGCCGAAATATCCTTTGATGGCACAAATAATGCTTCTGTATGTTCTATCCAAATCGCTTTCGTAATCAAGATTGAATTCTTTGATTTCGCTAAGGCTTTTATCTAAACCTTTAGGTAGTTTGTTTATCGTACCTTTGTAGTTTTCGGAAATCAGAAAATCTTCTTCGAAAAATTGACCTCTTAAAGTCAACTCACCTTTTGTATTGTAAATTCTTGAAGAGCCGTCAAAACACAAGTCATCAGCGTAGCCTACTTGATTTACATATATATAATTAACAGCGTATTTTTTTGCAATGGACGAGAATAAATTATGTTTAAGTTGCTCTTTTCTGGTTCTTGATGGCGATGATGAACAATTTATAATCGTGTCGGCTTTTTTTGCTATCAATTCTTCGATAGGATCAGCTTCATATAAATTGTGTTCAAAAAAGTCGTTGTCATTGAAGCCGTCTTCACAAATAATAATGCCAAATCGTTCGCCGTTTAGCTCTAAAATATCAGATGTTTTTTCTGCAGGTTCAAAATACCTGTTGTCATTGAATTCACAATAACTCGGGAGTAATATTTTTCTTACTGTTTGAATTTTTTTACCGTTTTGGAGCACCGCAATAGAGTTGAAATAAGGTTTTTTATGTTCTCTGTCAGTTGGTTCGATAAATCCAACCAAAGCAGTTATTCCTTCTGTTAAAGAGGCGATATCTTCAAGTTTTTTAAGCTGTTTTTTAATCAAAGCTGTATGTCTTGAAATTAAGTCACCAAACGGATATCCAAAAAGAGAAAGCTCCGGGAAAATTATTAAATCAGCTTTTTCTTCTTTTGCTTTTGTTATTGCTTCTTTTATTTTTTCAAAATTATGGCTTATATTCCCTGCTATCGGGTCAATTTGTGCTAAAACTATTTTATTCATAAATACCTCTTATTATTATTTTGTCATTTCAAGGAAATTTATCAAAGGATATTTTTGTAAAAAATGTAAATATTAAATTTTTGAGTAAAGTTTTTTAAAAAAACAGAGGTTAAACTTTTAAATTTGTTAAAATAGTAAAGTAAAATATAAAAAATTTACTCTGTGAGGTAAAAAATTAAAAAGAATTGGTCAAAAAACTGAAATCTTTAAATTTGTTAATATTCAACACTTTGTTGACTATAAGCTCAAGCAGGTTCATTATTGTAGTTAATGTGAAAGGCTAAGGTAAGTATGGCAAAGAAAAAGTTTACACGAGAAGAAATTAAAAACATTATCAAAGAAAAACATGTCGAGTTTATCAGATTGCAATTTTGTGATTTGCACGGCCACGTTAAAAACATGGCTGTTCCTGCAAGCCAAATCGACAAAGTTTTGGATAACGAATGTATGTTAGATGGTTCTTCTATCAAAGGATTTAGAAGTATTGAAACATCTGATATGTATTTTTATCCTGATATCGACACTTTTACAATCCTTCCTTGGAGAGAAGATAAAAGCGAAGAAATCAATGTTGCAAGATTTATTTGTGATATTCACAACTCTGACGGAACTCCTTTTGAAGGTTGCCCGCGTGCTAATTTAAAAAGAGTATTGAAAAAAGCGGCTGATATGGGCGTTGTTATGAATGTTGGTCCTGAAGCTGAATTTTTCCTATTTAAAAAAGATGAAAATGGGCTTCCGACAACAATTCCAAACGATAAAGCAGGCTATTATGATGTTGCTCCTGTCGATAAAGCAGAAGGCATAAGACGTCAAATGGTTCGTGTTTTAAATCAAATGGGATTTGAAATTGAAGCCAGCCACCACGAAGTTGCTGTTGGTCAACATGAAATCGATTTTAAATATGAAGATGCTTTGACTGCGGCAGATAACATTGTTACGTTTCGCTATGCCGTAAAAGCTGTTGCTTCTCAATTCGGGTTGCACGCAACTTTTATGCCAAAACCTATTTTTGGTATTAATGGTTCAGGTATGCACTGCAATATTTCATTATTTAAAGATGGAAAAAATGCTTTCTATGACCCTGATAGAGCTTATCAATTAAGCGAAGAAGCACTTTACACAATTGGCGGTATGTTAGAACACGTAAAAGCATTTACTGCTGTTACAAATCCTCTTGTAAATAGTTACAAACGTTTGGTTCAGGGCTATGAAGCTCCGGTTTATTTGGCTTGGTCATTGGCAAACCGCTCAGCGTTAATAAGAGTTCCTGCAAAGAGAGGAAACGCAACCAGAGTGGAACTTCGTTCCCCGGATCCTTCTTGTAATCCATATTTGGCTCTTGCCGTTATGTTGGAAGCAATCTTAGATGGTATTGAAAATCAAATTAAGCCACCATTGCCGGTTGAAAACAATATCTACAAAATGGATGACAAAGAACGTAAACGTGCGAAAATCGAATCTTTACCGGGTAGCTTGAATGAAGCTCTTGACTTAATGAAGAAAAGTTCTGTTGTGAAATCAGCATTGGGTGAACATATCTTCAATGAATTCATTAATTCAAAACGCAGAGAATGGGAGAACTTTAGAATTTATGTTTCTCCTTATGAAATAGAAACTTACTTAGAAAAATTCTAACCTGTAAATATAGCGGAGAGGGGCTCCCTTTCCGCTATCAATCAAGATATTTAATAGTTAATAACAAAAAATAACGGAAAAATGATTACACTAACTGATTACTTAATGAAAAGGCTCGACAGGCTTGGTATTAAGGATATCTTTGGCTTGCCCGGAGATTTTAACTTTAATATTTTGTACTCGGTCGAGGATAATAAAAATTTGCAATGGATTAATTGCACAAATGAACTGAATGCTGCCTATGCTGCTGACGGTTACGCAAGAGTCAACGGATTTGGGGCTGTTGTTACTACCTATGGCGTTGGAGAATTGAGTGCTATAAACGGTATTGCAGGGTCTTTTGCGGAAAATATTCCCGTAATAAAGATAGCAGGTATTCCCTCAACTAAAGCCATATATTCAAATGCTTTAATTCACCATAATATTAACGCTCCTGATTATCATGCGTTTGAAAGAGCGTATAAAAATGTTGTCGAAACTACGGCTTTTTTAACCAAGGATAACGCAAAAGCTGAAATAGACAGAATAATAGAAGTTATGGTGAAAACAAGACGTCCCGTGTATGTGGCAATCCCTGTTGACGTTTGTAAAATTATGGTCGACGACAATATTCCTGAAATAGAAATTAAGTCTTGTGAATCAAATTTGAATTTGGCGTTAACTTCAATAAAAAAAGTTATTAATAAGGCTGAAAGTCCTGTATTTGTACTCGATTTGCTTGTCAAAAGATTTAATTTGTCAAAAGAAATGGAAGATTTGATAAATTCTTCAGGAATTCCTTTTTCAAATTATATTATGGGCAAAGGCTCTGTCGATGAAACAAATCCACTTTTTATAGGAACAAACTTGGGCTCTGTAGGTTCTAAAATAACTCGAAATTTTATTGATAAATCTGATTGTTTGATTTCTGTTGGTGCTTTGCTTTCAGATTTGAACACAGCAGGCTATCTGGCTATGCCAAGAGAAGGTTTCAAAATTGATATTCAGGCTGATTATGTCGTTGTCGAAGGTAAGAAATTTGAAAATGTTTTGATAAAAGATGTGATTTGCGAGTTGAAATCTTTAATTGAGAAAAAAAATATTCAAATACCTTTAACTAAACAAGTTGATAAAGATTTTTCAGATAGAGTTTTAAAGGTTGATGATATATTTCCCGTAATTGAAAAATATTTAAGACCAAAAGATACAGTATGCGTGGAAACAGGTATTTTGGGAAATAATTCAGGTTTATTGAAATTACCTTCTGATGTTTCATTCCATACCCAAACCTTATGGGGTTCAATAGGTTGGGCAACTCCTGCTTTATTTGGTGCAGCTGTAGCCGATAGGTCAAGACGCCCGATTCTTATCACAGGAGAAGGCTCACATCAATTAACAATTCAAGAGGTTTCAAATTTCTTTGATAACAATATTAAGCCTATTATTTTGTTATTAAATAACTCAGGCTACACAATAGAAAGGGTTTTATCAAAAGATCCCTTAGA
Organism: Candidatus Gastranaerophilales bacterium; assembly: GCA_028693235.1. Classification (NCBI taxonomy): domain Bacteria; kingdom Bacillati; phylum Candidatus Melainabacteria; order Candidatus Gastranaerophilales; species Candidatus Gastranaerophilales bacterium. Next base: position 89,730 of record JAQUVW010000002.1, on the reverse strand, counting down.
TGGTTTTAATAATATTAAAAACTGGAATTATAAAAAACTAATAGATGGATTTTCAGGTGGAAAAGAGTATTTTTATGCTTCTGTCAGGACTCAAAATGAGTTGAATCTTGCACTTGAAAAGGCAAGCAATGAATCATCTGAAAGGTTGTGCTATATAGAGATGTTCACTGATATGCTTGACGCTCCAAAAGAAGTCTATGTGATGATTAACAACATAAAAGAATATAATTCAAAATTATAAACTTTTGTCCCATAGTAAAAGATTGTGAAAATGGCTAATGAATAACGCTTAGCCATTCTTTATAATGAAAATGTGAAAGAGATTAAAATCATTACTGGGAGAAAGATATGATAGAAAAAAGAGAAGGTGTCTATCCCGAACACGGCTTGCACGAATATGGAAATGTATTATTCGCAGATCCAGTGAATAAAAAATATCCGATAGATACCCCAGAACATATAAAAGCTGCATGGAGATATATTCATATGTACCGAGATGAAGATAAATATTCTCCTCAAGACTTGAGAACTATCGAGGAAAGAATAATTCAGGCATGGAAGGATAAAATAAATCCTGAAGGTCCACCGTCAGCGCGTGATGATGTAGCTTGAAAACTTTCCGAGAGGGGCTGTTCGTAGAGAACGGCCCTTTTTATTTGCTTGAAAAAATTTTTGTTTTATAGTATAGTCAGATTACTTGATGGCGGGTGTCGCCAAGTGGTTAAGGCCTCGGTTTGTGGTTCCGATATTCGTGGGTTCGATTCCCATCTCCCGCCCCATTTTTAAAAAGAGCTTCGATAAGAGGCTCTTTTTCGTATTTTTAATTTTATAAACTATTTTATTTTTGGAACGATTTCGCAGCACATTTGGCAGGCTGGGAAAAGTTTTGAGGCTTTTAAATTTTTTCTAAAACATTTAAATTTTGGCATATTAATAATATCTTTTATTTTATTTTCTTTTACATTTCCTATTTTTAAGGATAGGCAAGGGTAAATATCCCCTTCGGGGTTTATATTTATATTAGAGTATGGTGTGAGGCATCGATGATACAGGTCTTTTGGACTTGCATTTGATGAGAAAAATTTTTCAATTTTTTTTAAGTCGCCAGTAGGGTGGAATTTAGGTGCCCAGCGGAGTTTTGTTTTGTAACTTTTTGCTTGGCTTTCGAGTTCTTTGTATATTTCTTTAAAATTTTCCATGTCGAAATATAATTCAATAGGATATTCTGTTTCGTAAAAATCTTTGTTAAATGTTTCATATAGATTTGAATTTTGTTTCATCATATTATTTCTTTTAAAAGATAAAGAAAAATATTCAGAGTTTAATTCATTAGAGAGTTTGTATAACTTTGGCAATTCATTCAAATTATTTTCTAATATAACAGTTTTTATATCGGTATAAGGTTTATCTTTTTTATTTTTTTTAGCGTTATTAAGTTTTTCAATATTTGATGTTACTTTTTCGAAAAGACCTGTAGACCCTCTATTTAAATCGTGAGTTGCTCCATAGCCATCGAGTGAAACCGAAAACATAAGGAGTTTTTGTTTAATTAATTCATTTATTATCTCATCAGTCAGTAGACTGCCGTTAGATACGATATTAACTTTATTGAGAGTTCTTTTAGAGCATTTTTGTAAAATAGGAATAAAATCCTCTCTTAATAGGGGTTCTCCACCAATTAGTGAAATAAAAGCATAGCGAGGCACTTGGTCAATAATATTAAACCATTCTTGAGTAGATAGTTCGTTTTTATTTCTATCATCACCTATATAGCAATAAGGACATCTTAGGTTACATCTATATGTTAATTCAAACGAATATCTAAATGGCAAAATTGCAGTTCCGTTTTTATTTAAATATGAAAGCAGCCCATATAAATATCTACTGGAGTCAAATAAAAAAGATTTATCTATTTGTATATATTTTCTTATTGTATTGTTGATATTTTGCATTTATTCTTATATTTTATATGAAATAAAAAAATAAATAAAGAGAAGTTATTAATCGATTTACATTTTTGAGTCCTTGGTGTATAAAATAAATGAAGGCAGTGCCTGTGTAGCTCAGTTGGTAGAGCAGCTCATTCGTAATGAGCAGGTCGTGGGTTCGAATCCCGTCGCAGGCTTTTTTAAATACTAATTATTTTTGGTCTTGCTTTTTTTTATTAATGTCGTAAAATACCTCTATCGTTTTATTTTAGTTGGAGGAGTCAGAATTTTCTGACCAGAAAAATGTCATTAACAGTTAATAATATCCCTGCTTGTGTAAGTGAGAATCAAAAACAAAAAAGCAAAAATATAGTCAAAATGGCTTCTTTAACAGGAAGCATAGTTGGTGTGGCATCGGCTTTTTCTTCTGTTGCAAAAAATAAAGGTATAACGCTTGATTATGCTGATATTTTTCGCAATTCAAAGAAATTTCTTAACTCTGCTAAACACATTGAATGTAACGAAAAAGATGTGTTGCAGATTGCAGGTGGTTCTATCGCAGGAGGTTTTGCTGCAGGCATGGTGACGGATAAACGTAATTTCAAAGCAAAATTAAAAGAAGGAATTACTCAGTTTGTGGGCAATTATGTTGTGCCTGCAATAATGGTTGGAAGCAGCGTTAAACTTGCAAAGAAAACAGCTACAAAATTGGCTATAAGTAAGCCAATCCCGTTAATGGTAGGAAGTGGTCTTGTAGCAATGTTTTCAAGCGTTTTTATAGGTAATAAAGTTTCTAATTTAATCAATGCAAAATTTTTTGCTCAAAAGAAAGAGCGTAAACTTGAAACGCAAGATTTTGCTGTTCAGACAGATGATATTTGTTTATTGACTTCTTTAGCTACAAAGGGAAGTAATGTTGCTAAATTTGCATCAAAAATTATTCCTTTATCTCATTTAATTCCAGGGTATTGTGTTGGCACTAAAGAAGAAGGCTAGCTTATATTGCCAAATTCGATTTGCCTCTGATAATTCTTGAGCTGTTGACATTGCGGATATGAGATTGAAAAAGGTTGTCAATAATTGATACGGATTTTTTTGCAATCGGTAATGAAATAAAAATCAATCCTAAACTTATGTAATTTAAAAACCAAATATTATCGTTTTTTATAAAATTTAATTTTTAACAAATCTCCTTGATGAACAATGAGCTCGTTACCTTTTTCTATGTAGACCAAAGGCGAATTTTTATACATGGATTCGACGCCTGATGAAATACGATTTTTGTTCTTTTTAGGCTTAATAACGCCTTTCCCGAACCAAAATACTTGTGTAAATCCTGTTACTATAAATCCTCCTGCAGTAGCTCCGGCTTTGATAGCTGTTTCTTTTTTGTCCATTGGTTTATAACCGACAACTTTTAAGTAAAGTTTCGGGTTCTTGATGGCGATAGTTTTTCCTTTAGATGGAAGGGAATACCTTGTGGGTTTTAAAACGAAATAAGCGTTTTGTTTCCCTCTTTTGGGGTCAGTAACTTTTACAACTGTGCTATATATTATAGAATTTTTTTCGAAATAATAGCTTTTGCCATATTTTCCGGCTTTTACTACTTTTAGATTTATATTAGATTTCGGGTGCACAGTAGAAAAAGACTCTGTGCTTTTGACTATTAGTGTTGTAGCATTAGCAGGTAGTGATAAAAAAAATATTATTAAAATCGATAAAAATTTTTTCATTATATCTTCCTTTCCTCTAATATAATTATAATGATATTAACGTATAAGATGACGTTTTCATAATCCGTTACAATGCATTTTATACTATTATCCATAATATTCCCAAAAATACTAGATTTATAGAATATAAAAGAAGTTAATTTTCCTTTTCTTGTAAATATAAATGCTTTTTAGGGTGTTTTAGCCTTGTAATTTGATGAAAATTAGCTATAATGAGAAAAGTTAGTATTCTGTTTGAAATATTATGAATGAGTATAATTAAAACAAACCCTGAAAAATGCACCGCATGTAATAAATGTATAGCAGTGTGTCCTGTGAAATATGCTAACAGTGTTTCCATAGATAAAAAAAACAAACGTGTAATTACTGTTGATAATGATAAATGTATTTCATGCGGAGATTGCTTAAAAGCTTGTGATCACCATGCCAGAGAATATGTTGATGACATTGATACTTTTTTGCATGATTTATCTCTGGGGAAAAAAATAAATGTGATGGTCGCACCTTCTTTTGTTGCGATAAAGTATAAAGAATATAAAAAGTTTTTTGGATATTTGAAATCATTAGGCGTTAATTTTATATATGACGTGTCTTTTGGTGCAGATATTACAAGTTGGGGATATGCAAAATTCATAGAAAAGCAAGATGATTCTCAATATTGGATTTCGCAGCCGTGTCCTGTTGTTGTCGATTTTATCGAAAAATATGAACCAAAACTTATCAAAAATTTAATCCCTGTGAACAGTCCGGTTGCTTGTTCTGCTATTTATATTAAAAAATATCTTAAAAATACCGATTCTCTTGCTTTAATATCACCTTGTATCGCAAAACGTAAAGAGATGCTAAAACTCGGAAATAAAGGATTATTTGAATATTCGATTACAATCAACAAATTTTTTGACTATATTAAAGAGCAAAATATAGATTTATCTCAATTTGAAGAAGTTAATTTTGATGAAACTGAAGGCTTTTTGGGCAAATTCTTTTCACGTTCAGGCGGTTTAAAAGATAATGTTAAATATCATTGTCCGGATATGACAATTAGGCATATAGAAGGTTCCTCAATCATTTATGATTATCTGCGTTATTCTGCTGAAAATCCTGATGAAGAAAAGCCTTATAAACTTTTAGATATCTTAAATTGTTCAGATGGTTGCAACATTGGTTCAATGGTCAATTTTGATTCTTATCATAGTTCTATTATTCATGAATACCAAAAAGAATTGATAGTAGAACAACGACATGCAAATCAGGACAAATTTGTGGTCGATTATGACAAATTTGCAGCAATGGTGAAGCAATTTGATGAGATTTTAAATTTAGATGACTTTTTAATTTCTTATGATGATAAATCTGCACTTGTAAATATACATAATCCAAATGAAAATGATATAGCAGAGGCTTTTCTTCAAATAAGGAAAAAAACCAAAGATTCTCAAGAAATCAATTGTAAATCTTGCGGATATCCTACTTGCAAAGATTTTGCCATTGCTATTCATAATAAATTAAATGTTCCTTCAAGTTGTTATAGGTTTAATCAACAAGTTATAAAAGACCAAGAAAAATACATGCGTACTATTCTAGAGAATATCTCAGAATGTGTGATTTTGACTAATAGCAGAAAAGTTATTGAATATGTCAATAAAGATGCGAAAAATATTTTAGGCTATGATTTAGAAACATATATAGGGAAACCTTTCATTGATTTTCTGGTCAGAAGAAATTTAAAACCTTTAGTAAATGGTGCTACTATTGAATATAAAGCTATTCATAGAAGCGGTACATATCGTGATTTGAAAGTTACTTGTCGAACTATTTATATTAATGACAAAATGAAATATCTTTTAGTTTTAGAAGATATTACAAAAGAGCGAGAACTTGAGGTTATTAAACAAAATTTTGTTTCAATAATTAGTCATGAGCTAAGAACCCCTTTGACGTCAATTAGAGGTGCAATTGGACTTATCAGCAGTGGTATGGTTGGCGAATTACCTCAAAAAGCTAAAGAGCTAGTTAAAATTGCCGGCAATAATGCCGTTAGACTTGTAAATTTAATTAATGACATGTTAGATCTTGAAAAAATGAAAGCCGGTAAAATGGATTTCGTTATGGATGAGTTTGACGTCAAAGCTTTGGTTGAAGAAGCTGTTGTTTCAAATATGGCTTATGCACTGCAAAACAATGTAAAATTCGTTATGGACAAAACTCTTGAGGATACGAAAATCAATGTTGATAGTGGCAAATTTATTCAAATAATTACCAACTTATTGTCAAATGCTGCAAAATATTCCACTTCCGGGGAGAATGTCATTATTAATATTATTCGTGAAAATAATTTAATTTCAGTTGTTGTGACAAATAAAGGCGATGGAATTCCAAAATCGGTGGGCAACAAAATCTTTGATAGTTTTTATCAAATTACTAATAAAACGAATAATCAAAAAAAAGGTACCGGATTAGGTCTTAATATCTGTAAATTTATGACAGAACAAATGGGTGGTTTGATTACTTATGACTCAGAAGTCGGGGAATATACCTCTTTTAAAGTTTCTTTCCCCGAAATATATAATATAGAAAATCCGCCCATAGTTTTGGTTTGTGAAGATAATCAAACTACCGCAAATTTAATCAAAAAGAAATTTGAAGAATTGGATTATAAAGTTGAAATTACTCATAGTGCAAACGATGCTTTTGAGCGATTAAAAACCCAAAAGTATGATTTAATGTCATTGGATTTGATGTTGCCTGATAAAGACGGACTTGAGTTTTTAGATGAAATCAAAGCTTGCGAAAAAACAAAAAATATTCCTGTTATTATTGTGTCTGCAAGTAAAAGAGACCCAAAAATAGTTGCTAAATATAAAGTAGTTGAATGGTATGAAAAAGCTGTTGAAGATAATTATTTAAAAGACATTGTATATAGGTTGTTGCGAACAAAAGAGGCGAGCACGCCGAAAATTTTACACGTAGAAGATGATAAAGACTTGGCGACAGTCGTTGCATCAATGCTTAGTAAATCCGCAATGGTGACAACTATTTCTACTATTCAAGAGGCAAAACAGATTCTTCTTAGAGATGCATTTGATTTGATAATTTTGGATTACAAACTTTCTGACGGAACAAGTGAAGAACTTGTCGATATAATTAAAAGCGGAGAATTAAATAAAGATGCGTTTATAATTATTTTTTCAGGGTACGATATTGATAAGAAACTTGCAGAAAAAGTTGATTCTGTAATCTTAAAAACACAAATAACGCAAGACAAATTTGTTGATACAATAAAGAAAATAGTGAAAAAACCCGGAGGTGGTACTGATGGAAATAGCTAAGCTTAAAAAAATTATGTACGCAGAAGACGAAGACGATATAAAAACAATAGTAAAAGTTGCTATTGATGCGATGAGTCCTTGCGAAATCGAATTCGCCGATAACGGACAAATTCTGTTGGATACAATAGATAATTATGCTCCCGATTTAGTTTTGTTGGATGTAATGATGCCACTGATGGATGGTCCTACTACATTGCAAAAATTAAGACAAAAAGAATCAACAAAGAATGTGCCGGTTATTTTTATGACAGCAAAGGCTCAAGTTCATGAGCTTGAATCATTAAAAAAGCTTGGTATTCTAGGTATAATAACAAAGCCGTTTGACCCAGTTCAGCTATACGCTAATATTTCTAAAATTTGGGAAGAAGGCTAATTTAATGGCTGATTTGAAGGATACTATAAAAATGTTGAGAAGGGCATATCTTAAAAAATTGGAAAAAGATGTTGTCCAAATTGAAGAATACCAACAAGAAGAACACACCATGCAAACTTGCTTGGAATTATTAGACATTGTCCATAAAATAACAGGTACAGGTGGCATGTATGGTTTTAAAAATCTCTATAATGCTTCTAGTGTTTTTGAAGAATATTTACTTTCAATAAAAAAACAGCAAACTGAAATTGAACAAGATAAAATGAATAATTATCTTGATTCTTTGGTTTCAGCCATTCATAATACAATTGAGGAGGGCGTAGATGCCTGATGTTGTTATTGCAGATGATGAAGAATTTGTAAGATATTTCCTTCGAGGATTATTAGAAAGTATTTTCTTTGATGTTATTGAAGAAGTAAGCTCTGGTGATGCTTTATATCCTGTTATTTCTGAAAAAAAACCTGATATTTTGCTTTTAGATATTAATATGCCGAACTTAAAAGGTAATGATTTTTTAATGCAGTACAAACAAGATTTATCAAAGATTTGTGTCATTGTTTTAACCGTTTCTACTTCTTCTGAAATAGAGGCTCAATTAAAAGCTGAAGGATTTACGCATTTTTTGAGGAAAAATAATACTCCTGAAGATATTACATCCTATATTCAAAAGGCTTGGAGTGAATTTTCAAAAGGAGTTTACAATGTTTAAACCCGAGTTTTTAGAATATTTGGTAGATAAAACAGGACTTGATATAATTCTGATAGGTACTCTTATGGAGGGAAGTCAGGATTCTTATGAAGTTGCAAAAAAAATAATTACCGAATGTGGCATAGAAAAACAAAAACTGGGCGAAATATGGGGTAATTATTTAGGATTTGCGTATGTAGACCCTATGAATACACTGGTTGATAAACAATATGTAAATAAATTAGGGAAAGAATTTATTTTATCAAATCATGTTCTTCCTTTGTGCAAGTTTATAAGGGCGGTCACTATAGCGACAAGCGATCCTTTGAACCCTTATATCCAAGATAAAATAGAGAAACGATTAGATGAACTTGTTAGTTTTGTATTTTGTTTCCCATTTGATATTGAAGAGTATTTAAATAAAAATTATTAATTTGCTTTCGGTAAATGCACGAAGAAAGTTGTTTGACCGTCAGAAGAAGTGTAACCTATTTTTCCGCCCATTTTTTCAATAAGCAGTTTTGAGATAGTTAAACCTAAACCAATACCACCTTTTTTTCTTGTGTCAGAAGCATCTATTTGTGAAAATTTTTCAAAAATTGATGCTGAGCCCTCTGGTATTATAGGGCCTTTGTTTGTCACTCCTATATGAATGTTGTTATTAATACATTTTGCGATAAGACTTACTTTGTTGTCAGGTAGTGAAAATTTAATAGCGTTTGTCAATAAGTTGCTTAAAACCTGCATAAAGCGTTTTCTATCAACTTTAATATTAATATCATCAAGGTCTATATCTGTAAAAATCGGTATTTGAGCTTGTTCTGCGTATGCTTTGTTGTCATTAATAACGCTTTCAATCATTTGTTTAACATTATTGAAATCATTGTCGAGTTTGATATTATCTGTTTCGAGTTTTTCAAGATCTAATATATTGTCAATAATGCCACATAATCTTTGAGAGTTGCTGTTTGCAATTCTGAGTAGTTCTTTTGCTTTTTCTGGGATTTCTCCTACAAGCCCGTTAATAACGAGTTCCAAACCGCCTCGGATTGAAGTAACAGGAGTTCTCAATTCATGGCTTACTATAGATACAAATTCTGATTTAATTTGGTCTACTTCTTTTATATCAGTTACATCTTTAACAATTCCTGCGGTTGCTATAACTTCGCCGTTTTTGTCAAAAACAGGGGATTTATATCCTTCGACATATCTTTTGATGCCTTTGACCATGGATTCTTTCTCAAAGAAAATAGACTGTTTGCTCTCAATGACCTTCCTATCTTCTTCTTGTCTTATTTTTCCGGCATTTGTACCAAAAATTTCAAAATCATCTTTGCCGAGTATTTCTTCTATTTTGTGTCCGTACATTTGTAGAGCAACTTTATTAACTGTTAGATATTTTCCATCTTTATCTTTTAGCCAAGCTGTATATGGTAAATTATTTAAAAGAGCTTTTTCACGTTCTTGTTGTATATAATTTTCTTGGTGAAGTTTTGCCTTATTAAGGGCAACCTCAATTTGAGCGGTAATTACTCGTAATGTATCTTCGCTCATTTTTGTCCAAGGTCTGTTTTCGTAATATTTAGCTAGCACAATAACCATGACAGAATCGTCAGTACGACAAAAAGTTTTTGACATAGTGGTTTTAATTTTATGATTCAAATAGTATTTTTTTATTTGAGGAGGTACACCGACTTGTTCAATATCATCAAAGATGGTTATTTCGTTTCTTTCGAGTAGTTTTTTATTCCAAAAATCAAGTACTTTTTGATATTCTTCAGTAGACAAATGTTCTTTAATGGTATAAATTGAAGGATTAATTGTATAGTCACATTGAAGCTCAGGACCTTGTTCTGAAAACTTCATTATTATAACTCTTTCGATATTAAATAAATCAGCAATTTCTTTGCACATTGGTTGCAAGATTTCTTCTTTTTCATTACTTTCATTTATAATTCTTAGAATTTTTTCAATAGAAGCTCTTACTTTTTGTTCTACGATAAGCTTGTAATTGTTATATGCCATTTCGGATACGGTATTAGCTATTAACCAAAGGCTTTTAGCGACGATTTCCAATTGTTCTTTGGGAACGTATTTTATTTTTCTATAAGCTTCGATGTATTCTTCTTCGTTTATGTCGTATTTTTTGGCTAATTGTCTGATTTTTTTCTCATCAAGCTTATCGGTTCTTACTTGTCCACAAAGGATAGAGCCGATGTGTTTCCCTTCGATGGTGATAGGCACGGCAAAATCGGTCAAACCGGCATGGCAAGAATAGATTACTGGTTTTTTTTCTTTTAAAGCTTTTTCTCCGCCTTTTAAGTCACAGTGGAGGCAATTTTTCATACCTTCTTTAGATTTACGTGTTTTACAAACACAAAAATCAGTGAAATTCGAAGGTTTTGTAAACGGTTTTTCATTATCAATTGTTATAGCAGCAAAACCCAATGTGTCAGCAAAGTCATCTTGAATTCTTTGCATAAAATCAATGTCAATAATATCTGAAAGTTTAAATAAATCTTTATCAAGACTATTATACATTAACAAAAACCTTTCTTTGAGAAATCTCGTAGGTGGTATTAAACACTATGCTTAGCAATTATAACATATAATACCTTGAAAGGAATAGGGTGAAAGGATTAGTTGTCACAATTGAGATAAAAATACAAGATTAATCGTGAATTATATACAAGTGTTGTTCCCCCTTAAATACTATTTATAACAGCCTTATGGTGTTATTTATTTCACGATTGTGGAGGTATAAATTTTATTATTTATTTTTATAAAAGCGATTTTTAGCTAAATTTGATATAAAATTAATAAGGAGCTAGAGAGTGGAATTATTATACACATCAATTATTTTAAGAATTTTGTCTAATCCAGTTGCAAATGTTGTCCAAAAAAAATTGGTAGGCACAGGCAGAGATGTATTTCGTGTTAATTTTTTTACTTATATTCTTTTAGGCTTTTGCTGTTTAATATATCTGCCATTGTTTTTTAATAATAATTATTCTTTAAAATTTTGGGAATATGCTCTAATTGGTGGCTTTTTCGGAGCTTTTGGAAATGCTTTTTTAATAAAGGCATTAAAAACCGGTGAATTATCGGTTTTGGGGCCGATAAATTCTTATAAAGCAGTTGTGGGTCTCATTTTTGGTATAATTTTACTTGGCGAAATTCCTAAAATTTATGGCTTGATTGGAATGTTTTTTGTAATTTTAGGCAGTTATTTTGTATTTGATACGTTAGAGGAAAAATTTACTTGGAAAATATTTTTAAGGAAAGATGTCAGGTATAGACTGTTAGCCTTGATTTTTACCGGAATAGAGGCAATTTTTATCAAAAAAGTTATTGTTTTATCTTCACCTTTGGCATCATTTTGCGTGTGGTGTTGGTTCGGTGCTTTGTTTTCGTTTTTGATTTTATTTTTCAAATCAAATAACGTTAATCGAAAGATTAAGCCTGAGGATATTTCTAAATATATTTTATTGGCGGTTTTGATGGGATTAATGCAACTTTCGACCAATTTTGTTTTTGAAAGAATGAATGTCGGGTATGCTCTTTCTTTGTTTCAACTTTCGACGTTGGTGAGTGTTTTTTTAGGGTATCGTATTTTTCACGAAAAAGAGATAAAAAAGAAACTGGTTGGGGCGAGCATAATGATATTTGGTGCGATTTTAATTATTTTGCAATGAGTCAATGATTAAATCAGCAGGGGTTTTGTTTTTTGCCAAAAGGCTCATTATCGGTTGAAGATAGGCTTCTTCATTAAGATTCATTTCTTTTAAACTATCAAATGCAATCGAGAAAAGTTGAAGGGCTAAATCCCTTATAGGTTCTGTAAGTCCTGTTTTTGGAGTATTTTGTCTTAGGAGTGATATTTGATAAAAATTCAGATTTTCAATAAGTTTTTTAGCTTTGTTAAAATATTTTGCGTTATATAAAAGTCCCTTCCAAAAAGCAGGAATTGCTTCGACGAATTCTCTTTTTTGGCTGTCGTGATTTCTTATCTCAATATAATTTTTAAGCCTAACGTCAGGGAAAAACAGGCTCAGGTGGGTGAGCCAATCTTGTTTTGAAGCTTGTAGGCCTTTAAAACCAGATTTGATATATTCTCTAAATGTCAAATCTGATATAGGAATAGAAATACCGTCTTTTTCTACAAAAATCATCGGAACATCAAGAAGTATTTCCATATATTTTTCAAAGGAAAAATCTTGAGGATTTTCAACTAAATTTTTTGATACAAGTCCGCACCTGTCGTTGTCCATGTGAAGCCAACTATTGGCTCTAAAAGATTTGTATCCGTTTAGTTTGCCGTTTCTTACAGGAGAATTTGCAAAAACTGCACTGATAATTGGGCTCAATTTTAGGGCAAGTGCTAATTTTTCCATAGCGTCTTTTTCACTGTTGTAGTCAAAACTTGCTTGGATACCAGCTGTTTCTCTCATCATAACAAAGGGGTATTCGCCTTTTGTCGGCAAATATCGTGACATATATTCATATCGTTTTTTAGGAATAATGTTTATATTTTCAAACGTAGAGAGAGGTTGAGCTCCCAGTTCTAAAAAAGATATATTGAGATTTTCGCAGGCAGTATAAAGCTGACAAAGGTAGTTGTCTATATTTTCATGGATTTCATTTATTGTATTTAAAGGTTTAAAGCTTATTTCTACTTGGCTTCCCGGTTCTAGGGAAATATTTCCGAGGGAGCCTGATAACCCCAAAAGGGCACCATCTTTATATGTTTTTTCCCAGTTTGCAGATTTAAAATTCAATAAGAGTTTTTTTATATCTTCATAGCCAACAGCTTTGTTAGAATTTTTATAAACGGCAATTTTTTCGAATTCAACTCCTATTTTTTGAGTTTGTTTTATGCCATCGAAAAATATTTCTAATAAATCATCTTTATTTTTTATGGTGTTTTCTTGTGCTAGTTCAAGCATAAATCACGTGTCATAGCCTTTGTTTTGTTGTTTATAAGGTTTATTATATCCTTCATAACGATAGTGTGGAAATTAATCCCGTAAGTTTTATTAATTTCTCTAAAGAAATAACATGGGCTTGTAACATTTATTTCGATTATATTTTCATCAATCACATCGAGCCCGACCAGATATAAACCTTGCTTGTTCAATGTTTTTGCGACATCTTCAGCGATTAATTTTTCTCGAGGAGTCAGTTTTGTAGCTTTGAAAAAATTATCAGAGTGAGTGTTGAATTTAAAATCTCTGTCGCCGGGTAATTTTTGAATTGTTTCATCGTAGACTTTTTCTCCGACAATCAATACTCTTTTGTCGCCTTCTGTAGCTTTTTTCAAATATTTTTGAACCATGACGGGAGTTTTTTCATTTTCAGTCAAGGAAGATACAATGGAGTTCAAGTTTTTGTCTGTTTTATTTAAATAATATACTCCGCTTCCAAAGCATCGATTGAGTGGTTTAATAATTGCTTCTTCATTTTCGTCAACAAATTCTCTAATCAAACTTTTTGAACTTGTTACGATGTTTTTTGGGACATAATTAGGGAAATAATTAATATGAAATTTTTCATTGAAGTCCTTAATTTTAGAAGGGTCGTTAATCAAGAGGGTTTTTTCTCTGTCGACGAAATCGAAAACGTAACAAGCGTCAATATAATTAACGTTTACGGGTGGGTCGGGTCTAAAGAAAACGACGTCATAATCATTAATAGGATGATTTACAAAGTGCTTTTCACAAAAAATATCATTATTTTTCAAAAAAGAGGGCTGAGCTTTCGTGTAGCCGATGGAATTTTTAATATAAAGCGAGTTTTTGGTTGTAATGTCTACTTTGTAGCCTCTTTCCAAAAAACCTTTAATAATCCAAAAATTTGAGACTAAATCATTAAATTCAAAATACTTAAGTTCAAGTTCATCGATAACAAACAAAATACTTTCAGACATAAAAATTCCTTCTTTTCTTGCCATTATCGTAGCAGTAAAAAGAAAAAATACAATTAAACGTGACATTTTGTGTCGAATAATTCGTTTAGGTTATTATTCTATAATCGAGATTTAAATCAATTTCTTTAGCGCAATTTTCTGCGAATTGTCTAAAATATGCGTCGACTGGAATATTTGTGTTTTCGAAATTTTTGATTGAGTCGTGGAATGGCTTATTCGTTGATTTTACGAACAATTTTTTAGGCAGAGCTACATTGTAATTTTTTTCAGGGTCAATAGGCTCAAATTCTCCAAATTCGTTTCTTATTTGAATGTATTGATAAGCACATTTCGGGTTTTTGGAGTTAATGTTTATGTTGTTTTGGCTCAAATCCTGAATAGCTGCTTTGTTAATTACGATTCCTGAAAATTGATTTAAGGCGTTTCTGCTTGGGCTTGATAGATTGTCAATAACATTTTCGTAAATATAGCTTGCGAGTATTTGTCCTGAAATCGAACCTACCATTACATTTGCGAGTTCTCCTGCTATTCCTTTCATAAGGTCTATGTTGTCCATATTTATAATTGGTCTGTTGGTTGATGTGGGGAGATTTTTTCTAAACGCAGTTGAACCGACTCCAAAAACCGTTACTTCAGGGTGTTCTTTTTTGATTTCTGAGTAAACAGCGTCGGTGCAGAAATTTGCCAAATCATTATTTTCATATCTTACATTGTCAATGCTTAATTCAGAGCGACCGAGGGGGTCTTTTATTGAAAAAATCGGTGATAAATCTTTTTTGAATAAATAGTTATAAAGAGCTTGAATTGGGTTTTTAGGGTCAATGTTTTTAAAATCGGTATAATGTGGTTTTGAGCTTACTGTGATATTGTTGTCGTCGTCAAAATGAATATTTACGCCTTCAATTTTTTGAGCATTTTGAGAAAGCGAAACAATTCGAGTGATTTTACCGTCATCATTTTTTACGTAGGATAATTTATCTTGATGGTCGTGAGCGTTCAAAATCAAGTCAATATTTTGCACGTTTCTGGCAATGGTTTTTGAAACGGGCTCTCCGGCGTGGCTCATAAGCATGACGGCTCCGTCAGGGTTTTTTTCTTTAAATTTATCTACGATTTCTTTCAGAGCAACGCAAGTTTCTCTGGCATCTTTTTCTTTTAAATCCGCATCTTTAATATTTTTAGTGCCAAAAAGTCCCAATCCGGAGATATCTTCTTTTACGAGATAATCGATGTTTATGGGGATTATGCCGAGTGCCAAAACTTTGTGGATTTTTTTAGGGTCTTTGTCGTCAGGAATTTCAAGTATTTTTGATTCAGAAATTTTATTTTTACTTGATTTGTCTAAGTTTTTTATATCAGGGGCATTTTCTATATGAGAGTTTGATATTATTGTGTCCATGTCTATGTTTTTTGTGTTTTCAAGAAGCACTTTTGAGCCACCGTCAAGACAGTGATTGCCGGGGGTATAAAGGACTTTTAAATCGGGTACAAAGCTTTTGGTTTTTTTAATAATTGCGTTCAAAAATACAGATTGGTATTGTCCGGTCGTCATTTTAGGATATGTTAAAAAGCCTTTTTGTGTAGGGTTCATAAACCAATCCCCTACAACAGCCAAAAGGTTTAAGGTGGATGGGGCTGATTTTTTTATGAAGACATCGTCTTTGCTATCTTTAATATTTTGGTATAAAGGTATAGTACTTTTGGTGTCACCGTGAGTGTCACTTAAAGCCAAGATATTTACATCTGCTTGTTTAAAGCTTATGTTGTGTCCTAAGTTAGAATTTAGCATGAAAAATCCACATTAACCTTATATTCATGTTAAGTTTTTAAATTGTAGAAATTGCCAATTTCGAGAGAAAAATAAACAAAATTTAATACATCATACCGTATTGTTGATAACCGCCCATCATCCTCATATAGCTGGTTAGTGCTTTGTTTATTTCTTCTTTTGCTTTTGCATCTTTAATCATTTGTGATTTGTAATTTAGAGTCGACAATAAATCAGTGCGTTTGCTCATCATTTCTTTCGCATAATCAGCAATTTTGTTTTGTGGTGCCAGCTCTAGCTTTTGGACCAAAGCACGTTCAAGAATATCTGCCTCTTTGGCACTTTTGATGCTATTCAAAGATTCATACATTTGAGTATATTTTTCTTCTTTATTTTCCATAAAATCAATGGCAAGTACCATGCCTGCTTTTATGTCGCTTTTATTTTTGTATTTAGGATTTGTCAACAGATTGTTCCAAGTTTGATTTTTGTCTTGAGATTCAAAGAGTTTTTTGAAGGCAAATCTGGCGTTTTTGTTTTCAGCTAAGGGGCCGGTAAGCTCATAGACTTTGTCGCCGGCAAGGGTCATTCCATATTTGTCGAGATAGCCGTAGTCAATTTTGTAACCATTGATAGTATTACCTTCGCCGTCATCTCTCGGCACAAGTCCTAAAAGTAGAGGGTTTGTGTTGTGTTTTGGTTTTGGAGTTTTATCGTTGATAAATTTTGTAACCATGTATCCTGAGTCTAAATCGCCAAAGTAGAAATTTGTACGGTTTGAGTTATGTCCTGCATTTTTTTGCCAGTATAAGGCACGATTAATCTCTATATAGGGACCTGTTTGTCTATCATTATCGGTATATGTATGAAAAACTTTGATAATATAATCTGTTTTTCCGTTCAGACCGTCAATTTTGTAGCCGTATCCGGCTGAACCTCGTCCACGTTCATTTAGCTCGAGTTTTTGCTTTTTGTCGATTAATCCCGCATTGTAAAAGGCTTTGGTTAATTTTTTTGAAGCTTTCTTTTTTGCTCTTGTAGTGTAATCGTATTTTCGCAGGGTTTCAGGTATATCTTTCATTTCGCTGTAAAATATTTTAATTGTATTTTGCCGTTGTTCTTTAGGTATTTTAGCCATCCATTCCGGAGGGAGAGTCCCGGCTGTGCCGTTTGCTTTCGGGTTTTTCAAAGATACAATATTAATTTCTGAATTATTTTCATATATCTTTTTTTTAAGGTCATTTGTCAGACCTGTAAAAGACTGTTTAGTAGAATTTTTAGCATAATTTGGCTGAATGTAAACTTTCATATATTAAAAAACACCATTAGTAACTTGCATGTATATAAGTTTCCTAAAAGAAAAAGTTGCCGATAAGTATAAAATATTCCCAAACCCCTGTTTTTGTTAGTCTTAAATATCGGGTCAATTCTATAGTGAAATGATTGTAAATTTTTATAATTTAAGTATATACAATTACTTGTCAAGAATTACTATAAGTGTAATAATTAAACATTACTTGAGGTGCCGGAGTAAAAGATGAGTTTGAGTTTAGTTGTTAATCCGTTTCGATTTTCACAAAAACCTGTTTTAGTTCCCTTTCGAGGTAAAAAAGAAGATAAAAATACCCTACCTCCAGTTGATGTGAAAACTCCCAAAAAAATGAACCCTGTAGAATTGCCGGGCGTTTCTTATTTTATGGCGTCAAAAATTATCGAAAGTTCCAATAAGTTTGGAATTTCTGTTGATGATTTTTTGCGTCAATATTTGAAACATTTAACATTTGTTCCGCAAGTTTTGCCGGAGCCGAGTAAAACTGCCCAAGTCGGAAAAACTAACGTCACCACATTGATTGATGGTGGGCAAATTTTTGATAAAACGATTGAATATATAAAAAGTGCTGAAAAATCAATTCAGGTTGAAATGTTTGAATTTCAAAACCTTAAAGTAGATGGTCACAAATGGCCGGCAAATGGAGCTGAAGTTACTCCGGGGTTTGAAGAACAAAAAAGCATTTTGCCGATTTTAATTTCCAAGAAAAAAGAAAATCCGAATTTAAAAGTGCAAGTTATACTGGACGCTCATAAGTGGTATATGAACGGAAACGGCGAAAAAGACCGTCATTACAACAATCAAGATATGATTAAATACCTCAAGGAAAATGGTATAGACGTAGTGCCTTATCCGAGGGCTGCTCAAAACGGTGCAGCTTTGCAGCACGTCAAAATGCTTGCTGTTGACGGCAAAAAGGTTATTATGGGCGGTATGAACTGGGGCACACACTCTTGTGCTAATCATGATGCTTGCGTTGCGATTGAAACTCAAACAAAATATAAAAATTCCGAAGTGGATAATATAATTGAGGATATTTTTAATACAGACTGGAAATTTGCATGGCAAAGACTCGGCAAAACAAAACTTGTAGCCGGTCCTTTATCGGAAGAAGAACAAGACGCTTATTCAGGCATGAGGAAAGAAATTAAACAAGAAAATGTGGACTACATGAATGTGGTCGGTGCTATTTATAATAAACCTGAATATCTTCACAGATATGACCCTGCAGATTTGTCAAAACTTGATTTGATTAAAACACAACCTATAGAAAATCCAAAAATTAAAGTGTTGGCGACAAAACCTAATGAACTCAAATACGTTGGTGGCGAAGGTAAAGAAACCACACGCAAATATTTGCAAGATAAGTTAAATACCGCAAGCAAAGTTCGTGGCGAGCTGTTTGTCTTGTCGGATAAAGAACTTATTCAAACAATTGTTAAAAGAACAAAATCAGGCGATTTAGATGCCAAATTTATAGTTTCTTCAGATATTTTAGAAGAATTTCCGTATTGTAGAAAGGCATACAACGAGCTTGTCGCAAATGATGTGCCCGTGAGATTGTATAATTTTGATGAAAAAATTAATCAAAGAATGCACGGCAAATGGGCAGTTTTTGACGATAAAGAAATCTTGATTGGTTCTACAAACTGGTCTGCAATGGGCTTGAATCAAAATCTTGATAAAGGCAAAAGAGAAGATTATGAACTTTTCGCAGAAAAAATAAACGAAGAAATAAAGGAATATTTAACAAAAGTAAAAGAATTCGAAGATGAACTAGGCTTGCCACCATTGTCACGCCAGCATTTAGACTATAAAGAATTGCTTGCCAGAAGAGCATTGTTAAAGCAAACTATCAATAGTTTAAACAAGTTCGGGGCTGCACAGGTCGAAATGGAAGGGCAAAAATACAACTTTACAGATGAGCAAAAATCTACACTTTGTACGGTTCAAGGATACTACAAAATCATCAAAGACAGAGAAAATGCAAAAGAAAAATACAAAAGAGGCAACAATGAATGTGCTATCGCTTTTGAAAAACCGTCTTTGGCAAATGTATTCACCAAACAATTTGACAAAGATTGGAATCATTCGGTTTCAAACTTTGATGTATTGAAAGACAAAGTGTTGCAATTGCAAGGTGAACCCTCATCTAACTTGGATATAATAGGATAGATTTATGAAAATATCGGCGATTAATAATGCAAATAGAAGTAATAAAATGATGCTTTCTCAAAACATAATTGAGAAGAACCCTCAACTTTATAAAAATAATCCGATAACAAAAAGTCAAGGCAATGCCTTTAGAGCGTATACGCCTGCTTTTACAGGTTTGTGGTTTGAAAACAATATTGTAAAAAAGGTTGAAGGTAAGAAATATCAAGGTAAAGGTCTTTATACCCCGAACGGTCATTATGTTGATTTCAACAAAGTTGGTTGGGAGCATTTATCAAAAGAGCCATTGGATTTAAGAACGGCTACAGATACCGAGATATATGCGTTTCAACACGCAAACGCATTAGCGGAAACAAATGATACAACTTGGGTTCGCAGATATAATAATTATAATGTGACAAAACCTTTGGCGACTTTTCATACTTTAAATTCTCAGAAGTCTAAAGCTTCATTTTCGACCAATTTAACTGCACTGCATGATGTTTCAATACACAAATCGTTAGACGTTCCGATTACAGATGATAACGGCAAGTTATCTCTTGATTGTACGGTTTTTGATACCGAAACTACCGGCGTAAACCTTACAGATACAAGCAAACCTTTGGATAAGATTATCCAAATCGGTGCACTTCAAGTAAAAGATGGTGATATTGTAACAGATTCAGGCTATAGTCAACTTTTAAATCCGGAAACCCATATACCGGAGGGCTCTACAGCTGTTCATGGGATTACTGATGAGATGGTGCAAGATAAGCCGAATATTGAGCAAGTTTTAAAGCCATTTGTAAATGATTATTTGAACAAAAAAAATGGAGTTATAGTTGCCTATAATTCAAAATTTGATATTACTATTTTGAATAATGCAATTAGGGAGCATAATTCTTATTCGCATGAACCGTTAAAAGAAAAACAAGCATTCAAAGTACTTGACCCATTTGTGTTGATTCAGCGAATTCACCCTTATGTCGGTGCAAAGAAAAAATTGAGCGAGCAATATAAATTTTTGTTCTGCAAAAATCTTGATGATGCCCACGACGCTTTTGCTGACGTAAAAGGCACTGTTGATGTTATGAAATATGCTCTTTATTATTTAAGTGAGCATAGGGTCGATAAGTCGAAACCTCTTACTTTGAGGGAGGTTCTTGTCTTCCAAAACGGCGGAAAAGTTGAAAATATTGATATCCCGTTGGATAGAGAAGGTTGCAGAGCTGATGTCAATTTTAGAAAGTCATATTCTCAAGTTTCAATGGCGGTGGATAATTATTTTAAAGGATATAAGTTGACACCGAAATCTTTAAAAGAGTTAGAGCCTGAGATTGGAGCGGAAAATATTCAAAAGCTTCAAGGTATAAAAAATAAGCAGATAGATTTGAATCCAAAAGACGGTTATCCGATTAATCCGAGTGAAGCTGAGCCGAAAAAAGACGGCGGAGTGCAAAATGCATTTTATGTAATGGAGAAAAATTTCAATAAAGTGCTTGATTTTTATAAAATAGATTCATACGGAGAATTGTCAAAAGAGGACGTAAAGGCAATCATCACGGAGAAAGCAAAGCAATATATTCACGAAGATTCAGTTGATATTTGGATGAAAAATCCCAATCCCAAAGACATTCCTGACGGAAATGATATGCCTGATTACAAGATTGCCAAAAGGGTAATGCAGGAAGATATAAAAGAATAATTAAATCAGAATGTAAAGGTTTGTTAATATAAAGTGTATTATTTACAATTTATATACCACTTTCTTGGTTGCTTGCAATAGCTATATTTGGCGAGTATATATTCGGTTGGTGAATATAAAAATTATCCAAAATAAGAATAAGTGTATCAAGGATACTTATTGACATTCTTCTGAAAATCGCTACAATAGTAACACAAGGTTGAGCAATGAAGCGAAACTAAAATAAGTGTTACTGACAATTGAAGGCGGTATAATTTGATGAAAAGTGTGTTTTCTCAATTTATGAATAGTATAAGTGATTTCATAACTCATTTTATTATATCCCTGCGTTGTTCCCTATTAAAGAAAGCATTTGCTTTTATTAAATATTAGACTTGGAATAAATTAATTATTAACCATTAGGAGGGCTACCACATGAACCTTGCTATACAAGGGTTTTCGTATGCTAATTTGCATACAAAAAATGGACTAAAACAACAAAAAGCTGTACAATCACCAATTGCAAACGAAAATTTTGCACCAAGAGTAACTCGATTGGTGGACACTAATTATGGAGCTTCACTTGTAAATAAAAACGCAATAAGTTTCAAAGGGGTAGAACCTGATAATGCAGTAAGTACAGAGGTTATACCATTGTCAACCAGAATTGGCGGGGCTTTGGCAAATATGGGTAAGGATGATGCTGTTATCGTGGCACCATCACTCGAGTCGGCTAAAAAAGATTTTCAAGAATCTGCTGATGAGGTTCAATCTGTTGTGAAAAAAGTCAATTTGATTGTTGACCCATCAATTATAGGTTCTTTTTTGTTAAAGAAAAATGATATCGATTTGTACGACATTTTGAATATGAGCAAATCTAATATGATGATAGAGTCAGGTGAGCAAAAGTTCTTGCTTCATCCGAAAAAAACCGCTTTGGTTATGGAGCATGATACCTACAAACTTGGGGGCACTAAGTTCCAAGTTGAGCCTGATTTCAATCTTCTAACTAAAGATTTACCAAAACTCGGTGTCGAAACTTACGATTTTTCAAAAAAAGATTTGACTGCCATTAAAAAATTAAATTTGAAACACATGGAAGAATTGGGCTATCAAGCAACAGAAACCGGCACAAAGAAAAAACTTACATTCTCTGACGTGGGTGGACAAGATGCGGCTTTAACCGAGCTCAAAAAATCTGTTGTATATCCGTTGAAATTCCCGTCTGCGTATAAAAATAATATTATCAATAGAGGTATTATTTTAACAGGAGGTCCCGGAACAGGTAAAACTCTAATGGCAGAGGCTCTGGCTAATGAAACGGATGCTCATTTTATAAAATTAAACGGGCTTGAAATGGAATCAAAATGGGTCGGACAAACTGAAGAAAACTGGAGAGCTTTGTTTGATGAAGCAAAAGACAATCAGCCGAGTATCGTTTTCATTGATGAGTTTGATGCTGTTGCGAAAAATAGAGAAGGCTCTGATACTTCAAGACATGATGACAAAACAGTAAATCAATTATTAACATTGATGAGCGACCTTGAAAAAGGAAAAGATGATGTATTTGTTATTGTTGCTACAAATAAAATAGATTTGTTAGACCCTGCTATTAAAAGGTCAGGCAGATTTGGTAAGCATATTCAAGTTGGAGCTCCTGATTTAGCAGGTTGCAAAAAAATCTTAGATATCCATACAAAAGAGCTTCCTATTGAAGACGGATTTGATAAAGATGCTTTTGCGAACAAGCTTAAATCTGCAAATGCAACCGGTGCTGATATCGCAAAAATAGCCAATGACGCAAATTCGCTTATGTATGAAAGAACAGGCGTATATGAAAAAATGGAAAACGGTACTTTTGAAGATAAAGACGTTGAACAATTGAAGATATTGCCGCAAGATTTTGACAAAGCTTTAACTGAATTTGAAGAACAAAAAAAGGTCGAAGATGGAGATGTGAAAAAACACAATCCGATAGGCTTTTTAGCAGATATCCATTAATACATATTAAATACTTCAATGTTTATGAGACCAAGGCACATATATTATGTGCCTTTTTATTATTCAGATTTAAGCATTTTTTTCATATCATTTTCAGGAGTTGTAATAGGTTTTATTTTGTATTTTTCGACTAATACTCGCAATACGTTTGGCGAGATGAAGGCTGGTAAAGTTGGTCCTAGATAAATATTTTTTATGCCGAGTGATAAAAGCGATAGCAAGATGGCAACAGCTTTTTGTTCGTACCAAGAAAGAACAAAGGATAATGGCAGGTCATTTACGTTGCAATTGAATGCGTTAGCGAGTGCTAAAGCCACTTTTATCGCACTGTGGGCGTCATTGCATTGACCCATATCGAGAATTCTAGGTATGCCGTTTATTGTGCCTAAATCAAGGTCGTTAAATCGATATTTCCCGCATGCCAGAGTTAAAATAATTGAATTTTTAGGAGTTTTTTCGACAAATTCTGTATAATAATTTCTTCCCGGTTTTGCCCCATCACATCCTCCTACAAGAAAGAAATGTTTGATGTCGCCGTTTTGTACAGATTCGATTATGTGTTCTGCAATTTTTAAAACGCTGTTTTCGCCAAAACCTGTTGTTAAAACATCTCCGCCGTTTATTCCTGTCATTTTTTTGTCTTCTGAGTAGCCTTTAAGCTCGAGAGCTTTTTCGATGACAGGAGTAAAATCTTTATCTTCGCCTATATGAGGAGTGTTTGGATATTCTACCACAGAGCTTGTGAAAACTCTGTCTTTGTAGCTATCGTATGGTGGCATAATACAATTTGTCGTAAATAATATCGGAGCAGGCAGGTGGGCAAATTCTTTTTGTTGATTTTGCCAAGCAGTGCCAAAATTGCCTTTGAGATGAGGATATTTTTTAAGCTCAGGATAAGCATGGCAAGGAAGCATTTCGCTGTGGGTGTAGATATTAATCCCCTTACCTTTTGTTTGCTCTAAAAGCAGTCCTAAATCTCTTAAATCGTGTCCGCTTACAACAATGAATGGACCTTTTTCTATATTTGTTGTTACTTGAGTCGGAACAGGATTTCCATAGGCAGTTGTGTTTGCTTCATTTAAAAGTTCCATAGCTTTCAGGTTCATTAAACCTGTTTCATTTACCAGTTCTAATAATTCATCAATTTTTTTAGGTTGAGAAATGGCTTTAAGAGCCTTATAAAAAAACTTGTTTATTTCTTCATTTTCATCTCCTAAAACCCTTGCGTGGTGTGCATAGGCGGCAATTCCTTTCAGCCCGAAAAGGATTAATGATTTTAAAGAGCGAGTATCGTCATTGCTTTCCCAGAGTTCTTCCATTTTAAAATCAATGGGTTGATTATTTTCGGATTTATAAGTATTTTCTACTTTTTCTATAAATTTTTCGATAGTATCAGGTGCAAAATTCACGTTGGTAATTGTGGTAAAAAGCCCGTCGATGGTGAGTCTATCAGTTGTCGCATCTTTTTCAAGGTCGCTGTTTGCTAAATGAATTAATGATTCAAGCAATTTATCTTGGAGGTTTGCAGTTTTTTCACTTTTTCCGCAGACTCCTGCAGGATTTCCGCAATTTTTACCTCTTGCTGTTTGCTCGCATTGAAAACAGAACATATATATTTCTCCTTAACATTTTGATTTATTTTTATAATTTGATAGAATGGATATGTGCTTGTTGCAAATGCAACGACTATATAGATTGGTTAATTATGCTCAATATTCCTATATTTGCTGATATAAATGAGAACGATATGCTTTCTCTTTTGAGATGTTTGGATATCAAAACCAAGTCTTACAAAAAAGGTGTTGATATAATTAAATTTAAAAGCAAAATCACGGCGGTTGGTATAGTCTTGACGGGTAGTGTTGATGTCATTAAATCGGATATTAACGGTGATACTTATAGGCTAAGAAAGTTGGGTGAAAACGGGATTTTTGCAGAAGATTTAGTTTGCTCTCAAGTAAAAGAGAGCCCGATTAATGTTGTGGCTACTTCAAATTGTGAGGTTTTGTTTGTACCTTATGAAAAATTGATAGCCCCCTGTCAAAAGGCTTGCCCGTACCACATTCGGCTTGTGAAGAATGTTTTAAAAGTTATTGCTGACAATAATATAAATCTTATGCTTCAGTTTGACTTGTTGGGTAAAAGAACAATCAGAGAAAAACTTTTGACTTATTTAAGAACTAAAAGCCACGAAGCTGGTACGGAAAAATTTGAAATTAAATTAAATCGAAACGAGCTTGCAGAATTTATATGCGTTGATAGAAGTGCAATGTGTCGAGAGCTTGGCAATATGCGAGATGACGGGTTGATTCAATTTGAAAAAAATCATTTTACTTTGTTGTAATTTTATTTTGAAAATCTTCGATTGAGTTGTTATTGAATTGGTTTGCAGCCTTAACGTTTTCTTGGGCTTTTTTGTCTTTATTGTATCGAAGTTGAGTAAAAAATCTTGAACACCCTGCAACAAAAAGTCCCATAAAGCCCATGCTGAAAACGAATGGAGCTGTTGAAATTAAAGCTTTTTGTTTGAATATATTTTTGTATTCTGATTCAATCGCAGAGCCATTTTGTTTTGCGAGTTTTTCAGCAAGTTCAGGTAGTTCTTTTAAAGACGGGACTTCAAGGTTTTTGCCAATAACGTCTTTGCATTTTCCTGCTTTTTTCAAAATTCCTTTGAAACCTTTTTCAAACAGTTCGCTACCCGTGATTACATAAAATCCAACTAAAGGATATCTAAATAAAACTTCCAAGAAATTTTGTTTTCCTCTGTCTTTTGCAGCTCCGAAGTAGCCGAACCCCCCACCAATGACGCAAGCTGTGAGTTGACCATGAGAAAGTCCTAATTTACCGGCATTATCTGCAAAATCGAGGCTGAAATATTTATTGAAAGTTTTGGCTTTTTTGGCGTTGTTTTTGAAAATTTTATCACCCGGCACCAAAATTGTTTCGCTGACTTTCTGAAGAATTTTAGAATTGGCACCTTTTTTTGCTAAAAGGGCTGATGCTCCTAATGCTCCTGCAAAAATTCCTGCGGCTAATTTTAAATGATTGTAAGCACTTTTTTTGACTTTTTGTTGTTTTGCATTTTCTTCCGTTTGGTCTTTGTTTAGGTTTGCAATGTTGTTAAAATCTGCTTTGTTAAAGACTTTGAGGGTGAATAGGTTTTTTATATAATTAAGAGAGTATTCAGCCAAAGGAATTGCAAGGGCTGAGAGGGATATGGCTGCTTTCTTTGTTATTAAAGAGTTTTGGTCTGTTTTTGATAATTTTGCGTTTTTTATAATTTCGCTTGCCGGCTTAGAAATCATATTTTGCAAGGGTTTAGTGAGTCCTTTGGTATAACTTTTTCTGAAAACTTTTTCTCCTAAAATAGTCGGGCAGTAGTACACCAAAAGGCTTTCAGCCACTTCTAGAAAAGAGGTTTCTGATAAGTCTGCGACACTTCTGGCGAAAACAGCCTTGGGGAGTAGGTTTGTGGCGGTATCCTGTATAAACCGAGAGTTTGAAAGTCCTGAGCCCCCTTCTTGCATTTTTATGAATGTTGCAACCGGTTTCATTTTTTTAGGGAGCGTATTTATTAAATTTGAAGCATCGATTTTCATTGTGTATCCTTTAAAACGTTAAATAATTAAAATTGCGTAAAAAAATAACCTGACTTAATAAAAGTACAGGTTATTTTTGTTTATTAAATGTTTAATTAATTAACGCCAACAAAATGTGCCTGCACAAGTCTGCAAGCTCCACCAATATTGGTTGATAGTAACATTTTGTTTTGGATTTATCATATATAAAATTTCCTTGGATTCATTATATAGAAACCTTGTGAAAAAATCAATTGCTACTTGGAATATTTATTATTAAGGATTGTTAAGGTGTCTGCGTAAAGAATTGAAAGTTAGAATATACAAAGAGCTTTAAAAATAAAATCAAATATTATTTTAAAGGGGTAAAACAAAAGAGCCGAAAAAATTCGACTCTTTTATGTAATGTTTATTCTTTTAAAAATTAGTTAGAACTACTTGAGCTAGCGGTGCTTCCGCCAGTTGATAGAACTTGGAGAACAGTAAAAGATGTATCCCAACCGTTGCTTCCGGTTGCCATTTTTCTTGCTCTTTTTAGTTTTGCAGTTTTAAGTTTCTTTTGTTTTTTTTCTGCCGCTTTAAGTTTTTTAGGACTTGCATTTCTGATTTTTAAATTAGCATATATCACGTTCAACGCTTTTTGGTAAGAATCAGTTCTGTAGTTGGCTTTAACAATTTTAGGATAGTTATAATTTGCATAGTCAAAAATATTCATCAAACGATTTTCACCTGATGGATGAGTTTGGAGGACGTCAAAATAATTTCCGCAAATTTTGTTTAAAACAGAAATCATTCCAAGCGGGTTGTATCCTGCTCCGACCATTAAATCTACACCTGTTAAATCTGCTTCATACTCATCATTTCTGCTGAATTTTAAAGAAGAAAGTTCTTTTGCGACAGCTAAAGTTGTAGCTGCTTTTTCGCTTGATGTAGTTGGGCTTATTGAATTTAGTGCTGAATTCACGATACTTTGTCTTGAAATGTGACCATTAGCGATATGCCCGATTTCATGTGCAATTATTGCGGCTAGTTCGTCATCATTTTGCACTTGTTGAAGCATTCCTTTATAAACATAAATTTCTTTATCAAAATTTGCGTATGCGTTAGCTTCCTCATTGTCAGAAACTTTAAATGTTACGTTAACAGGAAGTTTGTTTGCTGTTAAAATTTTGGTTCCTATTGTATTTACTCTTTTAAGACTTGCAGCTGAGTCCCAATTCGTCGTTGTGGTTGAGGTGGTCGTTGCACTAAAGGCTGTGTTTACAGCAAGGTTTAGGCAAGAAAAAACACCCATTAAACACAAAATGCTTAATATTTTTTTCATTAACTTATTCCTTTTATCTATTCTCTATCAAGCTTCATTGTATTACATGCCTTTAGATTAAGCAACTTTCAGGAAAAAATAAAGCCTTTTCCTACTCCGACATGGGTTTCAATTGTAAGCATTTGTAAAAATATGTTGCTTCATGTAGCAAAAAATTTTCTGCAAAGACTTAAAACGGTATGAAAATAGATAAGTTTTTTACACCGCAGCCCGTATATGATAAAAACGACACGCAGTTGAATGTATTCTATTTTAATGACCTGCATGGCGATGTTCACCGTCTTGGCAATTTGGCTAAGGCTCATGATAGTTTTGAACGTCAAAGCGATGCTTCAAAATTAACTGTTACATCAGGTGATTTTTTGTATGGACAAAATAAAAAACGAAATAACCTTGTTCTTGAAATTTTACACAAAATAAAAACAGATTTTGTGACTCTCGGAAATCATGAATTTGACAGTGGAACAGATAAACTTTCAAATTATCTTGAAAATGCCTCCTTTGAAACTGTTTGTGCGAACATAAAACTCCAAGAAAATAATAATTTGAAAAAGAGAATAAAAGACAAAAAACTTGTTAAATCCTCAGTTTGCATGAAAAACGGCAAAAGATTTGGCGTAATCGGTGTTGCTCCAAACAATGAATCTATAAGTGCAAAAGACAAAAATAATAATGCTACAAAAGCTTTGAGCACACAAGAAACCATAGACTCCATTAACGAAGAAGCAAAACAACTTGAAGAACAAGGAATTAACAAAATTATTTTGCTATCTCACATGGGCTACGAAGCTGACAAAAAAATAGCCCAAGAAACAGAAGGCGTCGATGTTATAATCGGTGGTCATAGCCATGATGAAATTAATGGCGTTGGTACGCATAATTTGTTCCAATCTAAAAGAAACGAACCTGTCATTATTACTCAGGCAGGCAAAAACAACCACAAAGTCGGTTTCCTTGATGTTGTTTTTAATTCAGAAGGAATATTGAAGACCTCTCAAATAAAAAACAGAATAACAAATGTTGTAAATTGGGAAAAAAGACAAGATGTCGCTGATTTGACAAAAGAAAAATTAGGGCATAACGAAAAATTAGCTCAGGTTACAAATCCTTATGTTCCTCAATCTGAAGCAGAAGAACGTGAACAGGAAAACCCTATTGCAGATATTTTAACTGATGCGATGCTTTGGGCGTCTAAAGGAAAAGCCGATATCGCACTTTTGAATTCAGGAACACTCCATGGTGGCTTCGATGAAGTCGTTACAACCCATGACGTTGTTTATAATAATCTTCCTTATTCTGATGATATTTTACTAGTCGACATTGATGAAAAAACTTTGGTCGATATGCTCGATATTTCAGCTCAATCGGTCTATGATAATTTGGCAGGCTCTGATTTGCTTCAAACTTCCGGCATGCAATATGTCGTGTCACGTGATGGAGTTCAACATATAAAATTAAACAACGGCAGAGTTATCGACCCACAAAATCCTTCCGATAAAAAAGTTTCTTTGGCTGTAAATCGTTATCTATTCCAAAGTGATTACACTTCTGAATTGTTGGAACCTGTTTTTGAAGATGCTGTTATCATTGGCGATTTGCAAAATGATTTGATGAATTACATGAAGAAAAAACAAGTTCTTACAATAGAAAAAGATGATAGAATCAGAGTTTTATAATTATTTTTCAACGCCTTCAATTATTTGAGATATATATTCCTGATTTAGTCCTTTTTGGTCGGTAAAAATGTTATCGAAGTGAGAATCTAATCCGCCAGATTTCAAAAATCCGTATTTTTCAGCTATTTTATTCACATTACTTTTTTGTGAATCTGTTACAGTATCCCAATATGATTGATAATACCCTTCGTATAGGTTTTCGTTATGAGTTGATATTTTTTTAAATCTTGAGAATAAATCTTCCATCAAATCATAAACATTTGGATTGTTTATTTCTTCACTGCTTGTTATACAAGGGTGTGGAATGCCTACAATGATATCTTTATCTTTTGAAAAAGCTGTTACGACATCATCAAAATCTAATTTTTTTGCTGTCTTAACAAACAAATCCGAAGCAGGGTCCGGGACGACTCTATCGAGTTCGTCCAGAGTCGTTATAACATCTTGGCTGACATTTTTAAAACATTTGTTTAATTCATTAATATCGGCGTTAGGATTTGTTTCTTGTGCTTTATTTTTTATGTAATTTTTAACTTCTTCTACATAATTTTCCCAAAAAGGCTTTTTAGACATTTTTCCTGCCATTACCATTCTTTTAGGTTCTGAAAAATCAAGGTTTTCCAGTGATATTCCGTTTTTTTTCATTTCATTTAATAATTTGGGATTTTGTTCCACAATATTTGCATAAATTAGTCTGAATTGCATATAATCTTTCATCGAAAGGGCAAGGCTGCCTGTTGTTGTGTTTATTGAGGGTCTGATTTTAGCAAAATCTTTATAACTATATTCGACATTATTTTTTGTTAATATGTTCAAAAATCTGAAATTTGCATTATTTATAACTGTTTTAACAGAATCTTGCTGGAATAATAAATTGTTTTTATTTAACTGTGAAATATTGTTGTCAAAGGGATTTACACAATATGCTAATAAGTCAACTTTTTTAGGTGCTTTAGAAAAATTGTTTTCAAATGAAGTCGTAATTTCGCTTCCTAATACAACTTTTAGGTTTTTGAATTTTTCAGGAGTTTTGGTGATAATATCTAATGCCTCTTTGCAACCTGTTGTTGTATCATGGTCTGTAATTGCTATATAAAAAGGCTTTTTGTTTTTTTCAAAGTATTTATCCGCATATTTAACTGATTGGTCTAATAACTTTTCAACACTCATTTGTCCATCAGAATGGGTGGTATGAATGTGTAAATTTGCACCAAAGGTTTTATTTATAACACCTTCAAAATTTTCTCCGACTTCAAATACTTTAGGTGAATTTTGAATTTCTTTCAAAAACTTTAAAAAATCACTTTTTTCTACGATTGAATCTAATTTTGAAACATCCGATGTCTTCATACACATGGATTTTAAAAGCTCAGATTTATAGGAAGATATATTTTGAACAAGCGGAGTTTCTATTAATGCAGAAGGTTTCCTTGCGGCACAAAACAATGCAATAGCACCCCCGATTAATCCTGCACCCAGCATTGCAACTGGTAGAAGATGCTTTTTTTTACTGTTAATAGTTATTGTATCCTTGTTCGGTAGAGCAGGCATGGAAAGGTTTTCGTTGGACGTTTGTGGTGACATCCAAAATTTTGTATCTGTCTTTTTATAATTCCAATTATTAAAAGTTTCAAAAGCATTAATTTTGGATATCATAGCTATTTTCTCCTGTAATTGCTTGAATTAAAGGGTTATAGTTGTCGGTCCCTTTTTTGTATATAGGCATATTTTCATCATTATCTTCACTCATGTTTTTAATAATATTTTTTACAAATTCGTATTGTTCTGTTATTTCCATTTTTTCGAAATTTTGACATAAAATATCTCGATTTTGCAATTTTGGTTTGTTGTAATTTTCATTATGCAATGCTTTTATTTGAGATAAATTTGAATATTGAAAAATGTCTGAATCGCCTAAAAGCAATAGATATAAGGAAAATCTATCTGTGTTGTATAATATTTTTCCGTTTTTTACTGATTCTGTGAAAAAACCGAAATTTTTAATTTCTTCTTTATTGTATTTTCCTTCCTTTTTAAATTTTTGAGAGAGTGCTAAAAAGTATGGATTTGCTTGAACATAATCATTTAGATAAGATTTAGAGATATCAGTTTGTGTTTTTTTAACATTTTCAGGAATTGATGATGAGGCATCTTGTGTTATACTGCAAAGATTTTCAATCTGCTTTAGGGTGTAAACTTGAGGAAATGAATCAGGGTGATTGTAACTTAATATACGTTGATCAGTGTTAAACCAAAGTTCTTTTTTAAAATTATTGACAATATCTTCATCTTTACCATATTGAGAACCTCTTATTACTATAAAAGCGTCATCAATATCACTACCCGGTAATGCTTTTCTTTTGCCGACAGAACATTCATTATTATATCCGGCACATAAAATATCGTAAGAATTGCTTCTTGTGTTTGTATTATTTATATATTCTGATTTTTTGGCACCGTTTATAAATTCTTTTTCGATATTTTCTGATGTTGCAATCATATCAGGAAACTTAGTAACTCTTTTGAAATTATCTATAAATATCCTTTTTTCTTTATCAGAATATAATTCATCTAAAAAAGAATAGTTATTTTCACGTATTAATTTGTATTCTTGATGTATATTGTCATCTCCGGTATCACAAAATTGTTGTTTACCAAGAACATTCCAAAGTCTAATCGCCTCATTTGCAGAACTAACGTCACCTTTCATTAATGAAATCGGACGTCCGTAAAATGATATAAATTTATAAGGTCTTTTATCTAAATTGTTGTAAAAATAATTTTTTGAATGTGCTCCCTCGAACAAATTTATTTGATTTGATGTTTGAGTTTGAGGAGCTTTGTTGACAACTTTTTTCTGTGCTTTTTGATGCACAAAACTACAAGGTGAAACTCTTAGTACCACGTTATTCACATATCCTATATAATAAACTAATTAATTAGACCAAATATATGAAAATTTGTCAATATGGTATAAATTATGTCTTTTGGCTATATGTTACGTCTATTTTGGGGAACCAATAAAGATAGGTGTTAAAGCCCTTAAGGAAGATAAAATACGGATATGTTAAAATAGCTTTTCGCAACAAATCCGCTCTTTTTGTGCTTTTTGTTGCAAAATGGGTTAAATATGCCATTCCTAAAGAATTAGGTTTTAAGCCGGTTGCTATTTTACTTAAAAATAAACAGCCGAATTTAAGACCAAAGCGGTACTCGAAGATAGCCTTAAAATATCAAGAATCCCATAGACATTTTCTTTCTATAATTTACCCCCAACTGCTTTATATAAGCTGATTTGATTAATATAACAGTCTGTTTTACTTGAAATTACCATCTTGTTCATAGATAATAGCGTTTCTTTTTGTTGAAGTAAGTCAAGATTTGAGATTAATCCGTCTTGATATTTTATTTCTGAATATTTATAATCTTTCTTTTGCATACTATATGAATTTAAGTTCTTTAAATATTTATTGTGGTCAAATTTTAATGCACAAAGTGCATCATTGACCTCTTGTATAGCTGTCAAATTGGTTTTGTAATAATATTGGAGGGTTTGTTCGTAATAGTTCTTTTTAAGCCTTAAATTCGCTATTTTAGCACCACCTCTAAAAATATCAAGCATTGCAGCTCCTCCAAAAACAGCAAGTACATTTGCCCAGTTCATAGAGCTTACGCTTGAAAAAGAGTTAAAGGTTAACAATCCTAAAAGATTAATATTAGGTAGAAATTCTTTTTTTGCAATTCTTACATCAAGACCTGCTTTTTCTACCATTTTTTCTGCTGCTAGATAGTCAGGACGGTTGGTTATAACATCGGATGCTATTTCAACAGGAATTTGTTTTGTAGCTGTTAATTCATCAAAGCTTAATCTGCCCATTTCTTCAATATTGCTAGGGCTCTCACCTGTCATAACAGCAAGCGAGTTTAAAAGAAT
Organism: Candidatus Gastranaerophilales bacterium; assembly: GCA_028693235.1. Classification (NCBI taxonomy): domain Bacteria; kingdom Bacillati; phylum Candidatus Melainabacteria; order Candidatus Gastranaerophilales; species Candidatus Gastranaerophilales bacterium. The sequence goes on along the minus strand of JAQUVW010000002.1, from coordinate 56,300 downwards.
TTCTCTTGCTTTTTTTAAGTCAGACATATCTGCAACCGCTAATACATAAGCTTTTTCAGAATTTACTAAATCTGCCGTTGAAGTCAGTCCTTGAGAGTTTGTGATTTTGTTCAGTTCAAAAATCTGTTTTCTGTCTTTAATTATTTCATTTTGAATATGAATTAATTTATCAAGCTTAACAATATTGAAATAAGTGGCTCCAATTTGCGATGAAATAGAAATGTATAAAGCTTTTTCATTGAATTTTGCAACGTCATAAAGCTTCTTTACGGATTTAGTTTTATCATGATTTTTTAGAAAAATATCAGCCTCGTAATTTACAGCTATAGGTATTGAAAAAGAACCCTCGGTGCTTGTATTGTACGGTAGCTTCGACAAAACAGGCGATACGCCGACTTGAGCCCCGGGAAGTTCTTGTGCAAATTGAAGTTTGACATTTTGCTTTGCCTCTTCAACTTTTAAAGTTGCAATCTTTAGGTCTTGGTTTTCATTTAAAGCTTTTATTATATATCCTTCCAAATATTCATCATTGTATGACTGCCACCAATCAAGATTGATATTTTCAAATTTGTATTCTGTTACCTGTGTTTTTATGGTGTTGTTTTTAGTAGCAGATGTTATAGCGATTGAAGGTGTTGCATTTATCGCTAAAATATTTATGCATAAAAATGCGGATATAAGTTTTTTATTTTTCATCTTTTACCTCTTTTGGTTTTTTTATAAATAGTAGTAACGGGATTAACAAGAAGGTTACAACAGCAAACCATCTGAAAGTGTCTATATAACCCCATAAGTGTGCTTGTTTAACCAATTCGCCATAAACCATTCCATGAGCAATTCCTTGTGCTGTTATCGGATCTACGTTGTTTGAAAAGGTTGCAGTTGCAGCATTTATTTTTTCCATAAAAGTGTCATTTGTGTAATTTAAATTTCGAACCATCATCATTTGATGCATTTGAGAAAATCTTGAAATCATTGTTACGGATATTGAAGTTCCAATTGCTCCGCCAGTGTTTTTTAAAAGGTTTTGAATACCTGAGGCATTTGTTAAATCTTTATTATCAATAGTTGCACAAGAAAGCGGAACCAATGGTGTTAAAGAAAGGAAGATTCCCGCTCCGTAGAAGATGTTTGGAATTGCGATAGAATTTAGGTTTATTTCAAGATTAATCATTCCAAAATACCAACTTCCCAAGCCTAAAAAGAACAATCCAATTGCTGCAATTCTTCTATCACCTAAGTGTTTAGCTATAATAAAATATGCAAACAACGCAATTAAATTTCCTGCCCCCCTTATGCCCATAGAAAGCCCACTTAAATATGATGTGTAGCCCATAAGGTTTTGTAGCATAGAAGGCAAGAGTGATGCTGATGCAAGGAAAACCGCCATCAAGATTACTTGAATAAAAGTTCCCCAAAAATAAGTCGGGTCTTTTAAAATTCGTAAATTCAAAAGCGGTTCTTTGTTTTTAAATTGAGATACAAAAAATATAATCGCACAAATTATAGAAAAAGCACTTAGCCAACACACCCAAGCTGAGCCAAACCAATCGGCATCATTTCCTTTATCTAATACGATTTGCATTGAAATCAGCCATAGTGAAAGGAAAGTTATACCAACTGTATCAATTTTTACATTCTTTTCTTTTCTTGCATAAGGTGGATCCTCGAGAATTTTTTTAAGCCATAATGCACAAATAATTCCAAGAGGAATATCAATTAAAAAAATCCATTGCCAGCACCAGTTTTCGGTAATCCAGCCACCAAGAATCGGACCTATTACAGGTGCTAAAATAAAAACTAACCCAAAAATTGCCATCGCTTTTTGTCTTTCATTTGGGGGAAAAGTTTCTAAAATGATTGCCTGTCCTAACGGTAATAATGCTCCTCCTCCGATTCCTTGAAAGAATCTGGAAACAACCATCATAAGCATTGAGTTTGAAATTGCACAAGTAAATGATGATACTGTAAATAAAATTACAGCGGAGATAAAGAGTTTTTTTCGTCCCAATATTTTGGCTAAAAATCCTACCATTGCAATTGCTATACCACTTGCCATAAGATAACTTGTGATAATCCAAGTCGACTCGTTCATACTTATAGAAAGTGCCCCTGCAATGTTTACCAGTGCTACGTTTGAAATGGTCTCATTAAGTGCAAAAATAAACACAGCCATCAATACAGGTAAAGCGATTGTCCAAGAACTGTACTTTGGACTCCAGTTTTCTATTGTTGTATCGTTTGCCATTGCAACCCCTAAATCGCTTTTCTGATATTAACTTTTGGCTCAACACTCATTCCGGGAATTATCTTCTTCATTTGTTCTTCGGTTAGGTCTGTAAATACTATTTTTACAGGAATTCTTTGAACTATTTTTACAAAAGAACCAACAGCATTTTCTGGTGGAAACATAGAAGATTTAGCTCCTGATGCTCTTTGAAAACTGTCAATTTTGCCGGTGAACTTTTGATGAGGATATGCATCGACTTTGATTTCAACTTCTTGACCAATTTCAATATGTTCAAGCTGGTTTTCTTTATAGTTTGCAATAACCCAAACATTATGTGGAACGATTGTTAATAAAGGGGTTCCCGGTTGAACTAACATTCCGACAGATGCTTTTTTGCCCGCAATTGTCCCATCTTGTGGTGCATAAATCCTTGTGTATGATAAATATAGTTCTGCTTGATTTTTCAGTGCTTTTAATTCCGCAATTTGAGCGTCAGCAACACTTTTTCCGTCTTTTGTAATTAAAGCTTCAGAACTGTTTGTCAAAGTTGCTTTTACGCTATCATATTTTGTTTTTGCCGCATCATAAGCTTGTTTTGATACAGCACCTGCTTCATAAGAATGTTTGTATCTTTCATAATCGGCTTTTGCTGTTGCGATTTGTGTTTGGACAGATTCATGATTTGCTTTTGCATTCTTTTGGTTTTGTATTGCTTGTTCATATTTTGCACTAGCTTGTGCAAGTTTTATTTTGTAGTCATTATCTTCGATAACAGCAATTAAATCACCTTTTTTAACCTTTTGATTATCACTAACCAATACTTTAACAAGCTGACCTGAAACTTTTGGTGAAACTTGTACTGTTGTTGTTTCGACATAAGCATCATCGGTTGAAACATAACCTAATTCATCGTAGATGAACTTGCAACCAAATATTAATATCAAGAAGGCTATAGCAATTATGAATATTTTATTTGGGTTTCTTTTTTCTTGTTTTTTAATTTTTTCTTTTTCTTCCATTATCATAAATCCTTATCAAAAATGTACTTAATTCACCTGTAGAAAATTCTACAATATTAATATACTACAAAATTTTTTAAACAACAAAGAATAAACTAATATTAATTAGTTTAATAAAAGAGTTTTAGAAAAATAATGGATTTAGAGAAATTTAACTCTGTATTTTTCTTCTATATTGTTTTTAAGCGTCTTCAAAAAAAACATAATCGGTTGCAAATCTTCTCTAGTTGCACCTAAAATATCCGCATCAAAATCCTTAACAGTTTGTACTGCAATTTTATGGACTTTTATACCTTCTTCTGTTATATAATTTGGCATAACAACTTGTCTTTTACCTTTAATTGCAGTTCTTCTTTCAATATAGCCTTTTTCTTCTAAAGCGATTAAGAATTTCCCTGTGTAAGCTCGACCTTTAAGAATTCTTTTTGCTAACTCAATTTGTAAAATGCCCGGTGTATGTAAAATTTCATCTAAAATTATAAATTCATCATAAGAAATACCAAAATTTAGTTCTTTAAATTTAACAGAAACAGCTTCTTGCAAGACTCGTGCAGTTGCCTCTAAATTATATTCTAAACTTTCAGTGTATCGATTAATTTTCATGAATATAATGTTATCATAAAAATCGTAGAAAATTTTACGGTATTCTCTTTTGTATATTAAACCCATTAGCAAGGATACGAAAAATCAATTCCTAGAAAATTATGTTGTATTTGCTTAACAAATTCAGCAGTTAAGTGCACGACAACGGACAGAAAGGTTATAATTATAGAAACTAAAAAGGAACCACAAAATGTGATTCCTTTATGGAGCGAGAGACGAGGCTCGAACTCGCGACCCCTTCCTTGGCAAGGAAGTATTCTACCACTGAACTACTCTCGCATAGTCTGTGTTTTTAATTATACATGGCAAAAAATATTTTTCAAGTCTTTTCTTTTTTACTTCTTTATTTATTAATCAACGTGCGTTGACAAATATGCAAAAAGGGTGCTATCCTATTCTTATAGAAAGGAATTATGCACTATGACTTTTAACTTAGATGAAAAAACATTTATGATTTCGGGTTACAAAGGAGATTCGGCTTCATTTACTTTCAAAATTAATACAGATATCTCGCAGTATAATTTGTATTTTTTTGTGAAAAAACACTTAAATGACACTGAGGCTAAATCTGTCATTGCAAAAGAATTTAAAAATCCGCAAAACGGCATTGTATGTATGAATTTAACGGCTGATGAAACAAATTCTTTAAGCACTAAAAAATCTTGTTTTCAAGATTATTATTGGAGTCTGAAAATAAAAGCAGATAACGGGTTTGTTCAAACTCTTATCCCAAATAATTTCAATGATGTTCCTGTCTTTAGGGTGTATCCGTAAAAAATAAGGGCTTAATGCCCTTGTTTTGTCTATAATTCAATACATTTATTTGAGCTGAAATATTGAATAGTGGTGTTTAGGGCTTCTATCAGGTCGGTTTTCGGCTCCCAGTTTAAATTTTCTTTTGCTGTTCTCAAATCAGGTCTTCTTTTTTTAGGGTCATCAGATGGGAGTTGTAAGTGTATGATTTTTGATTTTGAATTTGTCAATTTTATAATTAATTCTGCAATCTCGTTTATAGTTAATTCTTTGTTGTTACCGATATTGACAGGTCCTTTAAAGTCAGACGCCATAAGGGTTCTTAAGCCGCTTATTGTATCATCAACGTAGCAAATGCTTCTTGTTTGTGAACCGTCGCCATAAACCGTTATATCTTTGTTATCTAAAGCTTGTGTGATGAAGTTTGAAATTACACGTCCGTCATTTTGTGCCATTTTGGGACCGAAGGTATTGAAAATTCTAACTGTTTTGGCATTGATGTTATAAGCTCTTCTATAGTCTGTCAGCAAAGTTTCTGCAGCTCTTTTGCCCTCATCATAGCAACTTCTTATCCCGATTGGGTTTACATTGCCCCAATAGCTTTCTTTTTGGGGGTGGACAAGTGGGTCGCCGTAGACTTCAGATGTTGAAGTGTAAAGAATTTTCGCATTATATTTTAGTGCGAGCTCAAGCATATTGTTTATCCCCCAAATCGAGGTTTTGAGAGTTTTAATCGGGTCTTTTTGGTAATAAACAGGACTTGCAGGGCATGCAAGATGGTAGATTTCATCTACCATTATATCAATCGGGTTTATAACATTGTGTTTAATAAATTCAAAATTCTTATTATTTAAAAATTCTTGAATATTGCTTTTTGACCCTGATGTGAAATCGTCGAGGCAATATATATAATTATCTTCGGATAATAAATTTTCGCATAAATTGCTTCCTATAAAACCAGCACCGCCTGTAATTAATATTTTTTTCATGAAACTTCTCAATTTAACTTGTATGTTATTACTCTTTATTTTAATATAATAATTAATAAAAAGGAAATGTAATGATTTTAATAACAGGTGGAGCAGGCTATATTGGCTCTCAGACAGCGTTGAATTTGCTTGAAAAAGATGAAGATGTTGTTATATTCGATAATTTTTCTATCGGACATAAAGAAATAATTGATGAAATTATAAAAGAATATCCGAGTGCGAATTTTGTAAAAGGTGATTTGAAAAATTTTGAAGAAATAAATCAGGTTTTTAAAGAGTATAAAATAGACTCTGTTTTGCATTGTGCAGCAATGTCTATTGTCAGCGAATCTGTTGTTGACCCTCAAAAATACTATAGCAACAATGTTTTGGGCTCTTTAAATCTATTAGATGCAATGGTTGAAAATAATGTAAAAAATATTGTTTTATCTTCAAGCTGCTCTGTTTATGGTGAGCAAGAATATTTGCCGATTGATGAAAAACACCCTGTAAATCCTGTTAATCCTTATGGGGCTACAAAGCTTGCAGTAGAAGGAATGCTTCGTGATTATGAGCTTGCGTATGGGATAAAATTTGTTATTTTAAGATATTTCAACGTAATCGGTGCAGATGGGAAAAACAGAACCGGCGAATGGTATCCGGGGGAAACAAGATTAATTACAAATTTGATGAAAAAAATTGTCAATGGCGGCGTCTTTAAAATCTTTGGCGACGACTATGATACAAAAGACGGCACTTGTGTAAGGGATTATATTAACGTTGAAGATATAGCTGATGCTCACAAATTGGCGTTAGATTATTTGGTTAAAAATCAAAAAAGCGAAATTTTTAATTTAGGTTCAATGCATGGCTACAGCGTAAAGGAAATCTTGAATGCGGTTAAAAAGACATTGAATATTGAAATAGATGTCGAAGTTTGCAAAAGACGTCAAGGTGACCCTGCGGTTTTATTTGCAGATTCTGAAAAGGCTAAAAATTTGCTCGGTTGGAATCCTCAAAAAAGCCTTGAACATTCAATTGAAACTGCTTATGAGTGGAATAAAAAATTAAAAAATATGAATTAATTATTTTTGTTCTTTATTTTTGTGAACCATAAAAGGTTTAACAAATTCAAAAGTCCCGATTGCTGTTAGTCCTACCGAAACAGCGGTTAGGAGGTTTGGAATGGCTTTTAATTCTTTCCCGAAAGGTTTTGCTTTGGAGATTAATCCGCCGATGCTTGCGACACAGGTTCCAAGCATGAAGCTCAAATATCCTTTAAATATACTTCTTGGGACTTCTACCGTGTCATTAATGTCGTGGGGATTTATTGTGTTTTCCATTATTTTGTCAAAAATTGACGGTTTAAACTCATCATTTTGAGGTTGTTTAGGAAGTTGTGGTGCTTCTTGATTTTCAGTGCTTTTAACAGGAGCATTTAATGCCTCATCAACTTTCATTTCAGGCTTTTGAGTTTCTTCAGGCATTTTTGTAGAAGATATGAAGTCGTATTTTGGAAATATTGAATTATTTAATGTCATTGTAATTCCTCGCAAATTTTTCTTGTTTATTATAAACCTTCAAAAAAAAATTTTTGCTATTTATGTTATAATCAGGGCAAATGTTCAGGAGATGTTATTGAGTACTTTTAAGGTAAATATTGAACCTGTAAACGAGGAAATGAGAGAATTAGAGAGAAAACTCGAAATTCTTATCAATGCTAATGAAACACCTTTAAATCTGTTTTTGAATAATTTCATATTTTCTAAGTCAAAGAGATTGCGTTCGTTGTTGTGCTTTTTATTGGTTAAAGCTTTAAACAAGCCGATAAAAAAAGATATTATAAAATTGGCTGCATCGACTGAGTTAATCCACAATGCAACTCTTATTCACGATGATGTAATCGACAATTCAGATAAAAGACGCGGTCAAAAAACAATTAATGCAGAATTTGATAATCAATTGGCTGTAATTGCAGGTGATTTTTTGCTTTCACTCGCTTTAGAGGAGTTAATTTCACTCAATAGAAATGATATTATTCATATCTATACAAAATCTTTGACAAAAATTTGCAGCGGAGAGATTTTTCAATATTTTGAAAAAAACGAAATAGTTTCGCTTGAAGAATATATCGAAAAGTCTAAGTTGAAAACAGCACTGTTGTTTGAAGCTATCTTGTTATCTTGTGTTTTACTTTCGGATGAAAAAAATTATGCAAAAGAAATTTCAGGTTTTGCAATCAATTTCGGACTGGCTTTTCAAATTAGAGATGACTTGGTGAGCCTTTTAAATCTTGATGACTCAAAGCCTTATGAAGAGGATTTGAAAAATGGAAATTATACCGCTCCTATAATTTTCTTGTTAAAAGAAGATAAAAATCTATTGTCTTTACCAAATGATGAGCTTGTAAAAAAGCTTAAAAATTCAAGTGCTATAGATGATACCAAAAATTTAATTGCTTTATATGCAAAATCCGCTATTGATTATCTCGGGTTTATTGAGGATAATCAATATAAACAATCTATTGTAAAATTGTGCCAACATATTTGTGAGGTTTAAAAAATTGAAAATAAACGAAGAAAAAATAAAAGCATTTTTAAAAGAAACATTCGAAACTGTTGTTTTTGTCATAGTGATGGTAGTTGTGATAAGGTTTTTCATCGGAGAGATAAGATGGATTCCGTCTGCTTCCATGCACCCGACTTTGCTTGAAGGCGACAGGGTTTTTGTTGAAAGAGTGACGAGATTTTTCTCTTCTCCAAAACGTGGCGATATTATGGTCTTTTATCCGCCTGATGAAGATTTGCAAACAGATTTTTGGTCAGTATTCAGAAGATTGACAGGCTTTGCTTGTACGGATAGAGCTTATATCAAACGTGTAATCGGGCTTCCCGGTGAAAAGTTTGAAGTTGCAAATAATTCTGACGGTTCATATAGTATTTTGATTAACGGAAAACCAATAAAAGAACCTTATATCCAAAGTAAATATGACTATTCGCCTTGTATGCCCAATATGTATTGCGGACCTTTAACTATTCCTGATGGCGAATATTTTATGATGGGCGACAACCGTGGAAACTCTCAAGATTCACGCTATTGGGGACTTTTGCCTAAAGAACGAGTTATCGGAAAAGCAACAGTTCTATTTTGGCCTGTTACAAGGTTGCATTATTTTAATCAAAAATACTAAATATGGGCAATTTGTTTTTTACTTTGACCTTATTAATATATAAGGAAAGGTGTTTATTATGAATATTAATAAAATCGGTGCATCAATATCAGAAGCTACAGGTATTGCAAAAAAATCTGCATCTGATATTTATGGGATAAAATTAAAACCTCAGCTCGCCAAAGATACCGTTGATTTTTCACAAGGGCTTGTTAAAAACAGGCATGTCGACGCTGCTGCTCAAAAATTAAAACAACTTTCTTCTACTGATTTGGCAAGGGATTTCAAAAAAACACTCCAAGACGGAATTGGCGATTGGAAAGATGCTTTTCCAAAAGGTGGCGAGAAAGGCTCTGAGCTTGTAAGAACTAAGTTTGGACAGTATATAGAGCCAATTGATAACCTTAAACCAAAAGAAGTTGAACATTTCTGTAAATGTGTTTTTGGGACAGAACAAATAAAAGCTTTGAGAGAAAGTGCGAACGGAAATAAAGATATTCAAAAATTTGTTGATGTCATTGAAAATAAACTCGGAAAACCAATTGAAAAATTGATTATAGATTAAATTTGAACAATAAAAAAGAGCCCGAAGGCTCTTTTTTTTATAACTTTTTAATTATTTCTTCCGTGAATTCTTCTGTCGATGCAGAACCTTTTAAATCTTTTGTTAGATATTTTGCTTCTTTTATAGTTGCTCTTAAAGCAGTATCTATTTTTTCTGCGGTGTTATTTTCGCCGATATATTTAAGCATTTCGATTGCAGATAAAAGAAGGGCAGTAGGGTTAGCGAGGTGTTTACCTTTGATGTCGGGAGCAGAACCATGGACAGGTTCAAAAACCGCACATTCAAGACCTATATTTGCACCTTGAGCTACTCCGAGTCCGCCGATTAAACCTGCTGTTAAGTCAGAAACGATGTCGCCGTATAAATTAGGAAGCACCAACACATCAAAGCGAGATGGGTTTTGAACAAGTTGCATGCACAAATTATCAACCAAGATTTCTTTGTATTCAATATTCGGATAAGATTTTGCAACTTCTCTTGTGCATTCTAAAAATAATCCGTCAGAAAGCTTGCAAATATTGGCTTTTGATACAGCAGATACTGATTTTCTACCGTTTTTTACTGCATAATCAAATGCAAATTTTGCAATTCGCATAGAAGCTTTTCTTGTAATTATTTTAATTGACTCCATTGTGTCGTCATCAACTTTTCTTTCGATACCGGCATATAAGTCTTCTGTGTTTTCTCTTACGACAATTATGTCAACATCATCAAATTTCGTTTTTATACCTTCGATATTTTTGCAGGGACGAAGATTTGCATATAAGTCGAGTTCTTTTCTCAATGCAACATTTACACTGCGAAAGCCTTTTCCTATAGGGGTTGTGACGGGTGCTTTTAATGCTATTTTATTTTTTTTGATAGAGTCAATTACTCTTTGAGGAAGTGGGCTTCCTTCTTTTTCTGCAACATCTGCTCCGGCATTTTGAATATCCCAGTTTATATCTAAACCTGCTTTTTTTATGATTTTTGTAACTGCGTTTGTGATTTCAGGTCCTATTCCGTCCCCGGGGATTAAAGTTATTGTTTTCATTTTGTCTTTTCCTTACTTTTTTCCTTAAAATATTCTTCTTTTAAAAATTTATACAAATATTGCATAGCAACCTGAGAAAATATAAATTTAATAATTCTGCGGTTTAAAAATCTATTTGCGTTAAAACGAATAGTTTTTGTTTTTTCAAAATTCGCAACACTTAAATATATCAAACCGACAGGTTTCTTTTTAGAGCCTCCTGTAGGACCTGCTATACCTGTAGTTGCAATGGCAATATCAGAGCTTGTGTGTTTTAAAACTCCTTTTGCCATAGCGGTTGCGACTTCTTTGCTCACGACTCCGTATTCTTTAATTAATTCAGGTTCAACGCCCAAATGCTCTGTTTTGGATTCATTAGAATAGGTTATAAAATTTTGTTTGACAAAAAGAGAGCTTCCGGAAACATCTGTAAGCCTAGAGCTGATGAGCCCTCCGGTGCAAGATTCAGCGGTTGATAAAGTGAGTCCGTTTCTTATCAATAATTTTGCTATTTTTTTTTCAAGTTTGAGTCCGAAAAATGCCGGACAAAGCTCAAATATAGCTATAATATTTGCGATTGTTGAGTATAGTTTTTTTATCATATCTATAATTTTATTTGTTTTTATTAATACATTGGCATATCAAGCGGTTTTAAGAGCATAACTTTTAATATTTCGCCTTGATTAATCAATACATTGTCACCTTTTTTGAATACGTCAACAACAGAGTCACCTAGGAAATACAAGCCTGCAGCAGGAATTGAAACAATTGAGCTGATAGGAGCTAAGACGTATTTCGGGTATCCTTCAAGAACTTGTGAGCCTGTATTCCAGCCCCATTTTGTTGATACTTTAACTATTTTTGCAGTGTTATCGAGGTTTTGTTTTGTTGCAGTGCCGTAATTGGTTTTGCTGCTTAGGCCTCCGTCATAAGTTAGGTATTTATTATTACAAATGCCGACTTTTAGCGGGACTTGTTTGCCCGTAGTGCTCATTACGTGGTCAAATCCGACATAAATAGTCGCACCTTTGGAAAGCATTTTGGCAGAGTTTATACTTTGGACAGAGCCTCTAATGACGCTTCCTACCGGAAGAACGATTTTTTTGTCAACTTTTACATCTTCAACAATCATAAAGTCCACTTGGTCACCCATTTTGAGAGTTGAGCTGTCGATAGGGTCTATAAGTTTTATATTGAGGTATGTTCCTTGAGGAATTCTTTTTGTGCCGATATCAGCATTTATTTTTTTGTTTATAACAGCATTTGCAGAGCCCGTAGAAGTTATTAAGAGCACTATACTTAAGCAAATCGAAGATAATAATTTTGAAAAATTCATTTTAACAATACCTCTTTTTATCTAATTTAACTCGTTAATTGAGATTTTACCATATTTTGCAGACAAGTCGTCAATATGGTGAACGGCATAGACGAGAGGGTCTAAATCCCTATCGTTAAGGTCTATCATAGAACCCCATTCAGTTCTGCCGTGGTGAGCCGCAATCATTTTGGCAATATCTTTAAATCCAGCTTGCATGCAGTGGGTGTAGCCCCATTGAGAGTGGGAAAGCCAGTCTTTGCGGAAGTTTTCGTCATAATCTATAAGACCTGTTTGTTCATCAATTTTGTATTCGAAAATTTTTCCGAAATCATGCAACAAGCATGCTGCTCGAAGTGTATCGGGGTCAAATTTTTCGTTATACATATCCAAAACTTTGTCTGATGTTTTGACACATTCATAAGTGTGTTGCAACAAACCTCCTACATAGTTGTGGTGCATAAGTTTTGCGGCAGGTGAAATTTTGAAGCTTTTCTCGTATTCAAACATCAAAGAAGTTACGAAGGTTTTTAGATTTTCATTTTTAAAATTATTAACGTATTCCAAAAGCTCTTGAAATTTTTCATTTTGCTCTGTTTCAGAGAGCCCTAGAGGGGCTTCTTCCAAAAGCTCCAAGCTTGTTACTAAGCAATTATTGAATTTCTCATTATAAGAGCCTCCGAGAATTTTTACAATATTGCCTGTTCTGAATATTTTGTGGTCAATCCGAGAAAGAGCTTCTTCCCACAAAATACAATTTAAAAGAGTTTCATCTTCAATTTTTTTAAGTTGAAGTTTACCCATTTTTGTTCCGGCTTTAGTGTCACCGATAGAAAAAACTACAACCGAATATTTAGCTGATAAATCTAACATTATATTTTACCTGTATTTCTGTTTCTACATAGCTTTATGCGTGATTTTCGCATATTATAACAGATTATACAACAAAACGAGATAACTGATTCTTAAAAAGTGTAAAAATGTAAATTATTCAGTTATTTAAAGGATATTTTTATTATAATAAGGGCATAATATACTTATATACAAGGATGTAGTTATGATGTGCGTATTGTCCGGCAGGAAGGCTCGGCAAAATAGTTGATTTTATCGAATCTTTAGACTATACTCACTATAAGGCTAAAGGAGCAAGTTTATGTCAATATCTTTTTCAGGTTTAGGCTCAGGTTTAGATTATTCAACTTGGATTGAACAACTGGTCGCTGTTAAACAACAAGGCGTCACTAAGCTAAAAAATAAGGTTACTTCTTTAAATACAACAACTTCAAATATTTCAAGTTTGAAATCAAAATATTCTTCACTTTTAACTTCTGTTAATAAACTGACAGATTCAAAATACGGTACTTCATCAGACGTTTTTGCTCAAACAAAAGCAACTTCCTCTAATGAAGATGTTTTAACTGTTGCAACAGGTGCCGGTGCTACTGCACAAAATTTGACAATTAATGTTTCAAAACTTGCATCAAATACAACAGCTCAAGGTGCAAACGTATTCGGTTCTTTAATTGACGGCTCTACTAAGCTTAGTGCAATTTCAGACGGAAGTATCGACGAAGGCTCTTTTTCTTTTTTCGTGGATAACAAAAAATATTCTATTAATGTTGAAGGTTCAGATGATTTAGATACAATTTCTAAAAAAATGCAACTTGCAACAAAAGGTTTTGAAAACCTTACAACAGACGAGTTGACTACATATACTGATGAAGATATTCAAAATATGATGAATTCATCGCCTGATATATTAAATATTTCTGTCGCAGACGGAAAATTCTCTATTGACGCAGGTAGCAAGTCTTTAAGCCTTGGTACTGCTCAAGATAAAAGCAATTTGGCTACGATTTTGTCTTTAAGAAAAGACTCAACTGCAGGAAATAACAAGTTTGAAAGCTCATTCCAAATCAGAGATGTTAAAATGAATGAAAAATTACTTGGAGCCAATTCTGCTTTATCCGGCGTTACCGCAGGAGATTTCACTATCGGAAATGCGACTTTCACAATTGATGAAAATACAACTTTGGGTAATTTGATTTCAAAAATAAATTCAAGCACAGATTCAGGAGTGTCCGCTTCTGTTGATTCTTTGACTGGTGAACTTACTCTTACTTCAAAAACAACAGGTGCGTTCAATATTTCTATGGAAAACGGCTCCAGCAATTTCTTGGAAAAAATAGGCTTGATGTCCGGTGATAAATTGAATGAAAGTACTCAAACTCTTGGTGATAACGCTGTTTTGACAATTAACGGCAAAGAATATGAGTCTTTTAGTAATACAATTTCAAGCGAAACAACAGGGCTAAAAGGTATTACTTTAAATCTTAATGAAGTATCTGAAACAGGTAAAAATGTAAAAGTTAAAGTTTCTACAGATACTGATAAGACAATAAGTGCAATTACTGATTTGGTAGATAATTTGAACAATGTTCTTACTCAAACAAAAAGTACAATGTCTTCTGATTCGTCTTTGAAATATGAATTTTCACTTAATACAATGACAACAGGTTTTAAATCAGCTATGACCACGGCAGTTGCAACCGACGGGTCATTTAAAACTCTAGCTGATATCGGTATTACAACTGGTGCTATAGGTACTTCTGTTGATGCAGATATTTCTAAATTGGTTGTAGACAAAGATAAATTAAAAGAGGCTTTGGCTCAAGATCCTGAAGCTGTTAAGAAATTGTTGATTGGTAGTACGGAAAACGGCTCCACAGGTGCTATCGGTTCTATAAAAACTACATTGGAAAATTCTTTAAATGCTACTGATGGTTATTTTGTAACAAAAACCGATTCTATTTCTTCTCAAATTGAGCAATTAAATACACAAATCACAAGGAAACAAGAACAGGTTGATGCTTATAAAACTCAGTTGACGAAGAAATTCCAAGCTATGGATAGTGCAATTTCTTCTTTGCAAAATCAATATTCTAACTTCTTGAATAAGACATCTTCATCATAGTAATGATTATTTAAGGTGGTCGCCTGCTTTTACAAAATACTTGATATAAAAAGTAGTAAAAATATGCGGAAGTCCTAGTAATTCAAGGTTAGAAAATTTAATCATTTTATCATTAAGGCAAGCGACGATTATTGAGTCATTGCCTTTCTTAATTATTGTTCCTGCGGTTTTGTTATGTTTTTTGTTAATAATTTCGTATTTATTTACTCTGAAAAATGAATTTTTATGAGGAAAATAGCATTTGAGCCAAGGAGTGAGCCCTCTTATGTGTCTATCGATTTCTTCAACTGATTTTGTAAAGTTTATCAGTATATCTTTTTCGGAGAGTTGTTTTTGGTATGAGGCTACGGACTCTTTTTGCGGAATCGGGATTATAATTTCAGAATCGAGTTTGTTTAACAGGTTTTGTATTTCAATTTTTGCCGCATTCACGCATCGGTTTTTTAAGGTATTACCAGTGTCATCTGGCATTATAGGGATTTCTACCTGATGCAAAATTGCACCCGTATCATAATCTGAATCTATTAGGTGAAATGTGAGTCCTGTTTTTATTTCGCCGTGCATAATAGTTTGGGCGTATGGATTTGGTCCTCTGTATTTTGGAAGCAAAGAGGGGTGGGTATTGATAGTGGCTAATTTGGGCAATTTTATTGTTTTTAGTTTTAATTTTTCACTCCAAGAGCCCACAAGTATAATATCCGGGTTGAGTTTGAGGGCTTCTTTTATAAAAGCTTCAGAATTTACACTCGGTGCTTTAATCTCATGAATTTTTAAAGAGTCGATAAAAGATTTATCTTTGCTCGGTGCAAAAATATCTTTGAAAAACAAAGTGATAGGGTCATAAATTATTCTATCATGCCTCATTACGCCAACGACCTTGTTGCCGGAGTCTTTAATCCCGAGAATTAGGTTCGCAAACATTTCACCATAACCAATTACAATAACTTTTTGCATTTATAAAATATATGATATCTTTCGCCAAAATGTCAAGAAATAAAAACTACAACTTTAGGCTTTCGCAAAATAATACTTTATAAGTATTCAGCTTTGTAAAAAAAAGTAGTAAAATGCTTTTAATAATTGGGTTTTTCCTATAGAATAAGGTTAGGTTACTAAAGAGCGTGAATCGTTGACTAATAGTTTTGACAGCTTAAATAATTTGGAGACCTCTCTTAATAAATCTTCCATCATTCAAGAGAGAATGAGTTTAGTTTCCACTCATATGTATAAACAATTCTTAGAGTATCAACACTCTAACCTTAATACTGCAGAGCTTTTTTCCAAAATGATAGAAAATATGCAAATGACTGTTGAATATTTAAAACAATCTTTTACTGCAAGGGGAATTCCTACTCAAAATATTTGTCTAGAGACAGATTCTAGTCAAAACGCTGTTATTATGACGATTTTGTGGCATACGATAAGTTTTGTCGCAAATGTAAATGATAGACCTCAGGCTTTGCATATTGAAAATGAATTGCCACTATTTACGGGTCGTATAATGGCTCTAAGAGGCGATTACAGAAAAATTTTAAAAGATGTTAAAGATGATTATATCCAAACTCTTTTAGAACATGAAGTCGCTTCGTTGTATGTTCCTGCTGAAAAAACTCAAAGTGCTGTTATCAAAATAGTTCACCTTGGAAACAAAGAGCATTATATCAATCAAATGGATGCTTCAAGGGAATTTTTGCTTAAAGTAATTGAAACTATATGTGGCGGCGGAATTTATCATCAAGAAAATACAGGCAAAAAATTTACTTTTTAAACCTTGGTTTTTATTAGACAAAACACTTCTTATTCGCTATACTTGTTTGTATAGATAGTTTTGAGTATATAAACATTGATGAAACACATAGACAACGTACGTAACTTTTGTATAATAGCACATATTGACCATGGTAAATCGACCTTGGCAGATAGATTGCTTGAAAAAACAGGCACAATATCAAAAAGAGATATGCAGGACCAGCTTTTGGACTCAATGGATATTGAGCGTGAAAGAGGGATTACAATCAAATTGAACGCCGCTCGGATGGATTATAAGGCAAAAGACGGTAAAAATTATGTTCTTAATTTGATAGATACTCCGGGGCATGTAGATTTTTCTTATGAGGTTTCAAGGTCTTTAGCAGCTTGCGAAGGTGCTCTTTTGATTGTTGACGCAACTCAAGGTGTTGAAGCTCAAACTCTTGCAAATGTCTATTTGGCTATTGAACAAAATTTAGAGATTATTCCTGTAATAAACAAAATTGATTTGCCCTCAGCTGATGTTGAAAGGGTAAGACAAGAAATTGAAGAAGATTTGGGTATAGACGCTTCAATGGCAATCCCTGTGAGTGCTAAAGAAGGTACCGGCGTTGAAGAAGTGCTCGAGGCTGTTGTCGAATTTGTTCCGCCTCCTATTGATACTTCTGATAAGCCTCTTAGGGCTTTGGTTTTCGATAGTGCTTATGACCAGTATTTAGGCACATTGTGTTTCTTCAAAGTTGTTGATGGGTCTATTAAGCTTGGTCAAGATATAAAATTTATGGCGAGTGGAAAAACTTATGAAATAACAGAGTTAGGGTATCTAAATCCCCATAGAGTTCCTGTGAATGAACTTAAGACAGGCGATGTAGGATATATGGCTTGCTCTATAAAAGAAATTGCCCGTTTCGTAGGTGACACGATTACTGCCGTTGATGATGAAGCTTCTGAACCATTAGCAGGCTACAAAGAAGCTAAACCTATGGTCTTTTCCGGCATGTATCCGGTTGATAACGACCAGTATCAAGATTTAAAAGAATCGTTGGAAAGATTGAAATTAAACGATTCAAGCATTACTTTTGAGCCTGAAACTTCATCTGCTTTAGGATTTGGGTTTAGGTGCGGTTTTTTGGGAATGCTCCATATGGAGATTGCTCAAGAAAGATTGGAACGTGAGTATAATCTTTCTATTGTTACGACTGCTCCCAGTGTTGTTTATAGGGTTACGAAAACTAACGGAGAAGTAGTTGAAATAGATAATCCGGCATTACTACCTGATGCTCAAATTCGTGAGTATATAGAAGAACCTTATGTTCGTGTAAATATTATTACCCCTAGTGAGTTTATTGGCTCTTTAATGACTTTAGCTCAAGAAAAAAGAGGTATTTTTATAAACACAAACTATCTCAATAAAGATAGAGCAAATATCGAATATGAAATTCCGTTAAGTGAAATAATTACGGATTTTTATGACCAACTAAAATCAAGAACAAAAGGCTACGCAAGTATGGACTATGAGTTCAAAGAGTATAAACGTTCTGATTTAGTAAAACTTGATGTTCTTTTGGCTGGCGAAGTCGTTGATGCATTGAGCGTAATTGTTCATAAAGATAGTGCCTTTTATGTAGGGCAAAAATTAACTTCTAAATTAAAAGATATTATCCCCAGACAGTTATTTGAAGTCCCAATTCAGGCAGCAATAGGTGGCAGAGTTGTTGCAAGAACTAATATAAAAGCATTGCGGAAAAGTGTCCTTGATAAGTGCTATGGCGGTGATATTTCCCGTAAACGCAAATTGTTAGAAAAACAAAAAAGAGGTAAAAAACGAATGAAGGCGGTCGGCAGAGTTGATGTACCGCAAGAAGCTTTTATGGCTGTACTAAGTTTAAACGACGATTAGTAAAATAAAGGGGTTAATTATGTCAATTGATAGGGCTTTAGTTATGATTTTAGCCGGAGGCGAAGGAAAAAGACTCTTCCCTTTGACAAGAGACAGGGCAAAACCGGCAGTTCCGTTTGGCGGAAGATATAGAATTATTGATTTTGTAATCAATAACTTCATCAATTCCGGATTTTACAAATTAAAAATATTAACTCAATATAAATCAGACTCTTTAAATCAACATATTGCAAGAGGGTGGCCTTTGTCACCTATTATCGGGCAATATATTGATTTAGTGCCTGCTCAAATGCGTACAGATGGGCATTGGTATAAAGGGACTGCGGACGCTGTTTTTCAAAATTTGGCTCATATTAAAGATGAAGACCCTCAATTTGTATGTGTTTTTGGTGGTGACCATATTTACAAGATGGATGTAAGACAGATGTTGCATTATCACAAAAAAAATAATGCTGATATGACTATCTCTGCAATACCTATACCTATTGAAAATGCAAGTGAGTTTGGTATTATGGAGGTTGATGACGATTGGCGTTTGACGGCGTTTGTTGAAAAACCTAAAGAAAAACCAAAATGTATCCCGGGGCGACCTGATATGTGTTTGGCGTCTATGGGCAATTATATATTCAATGTTGATGACCTCGTAAATGAGGTTAGGCAAGATTCATCTGACCTTGAGTCGCATCATGATTTTGGCAAAAATATTATTCCCAAAATGCTTGAAGAAGGTAAATCAATCTTTATTTATGACTTTACACGTAATGTGATTCCGGGGATGGAAGACTCTGAAAAAGGCTATTGGCGAGATGTAGGTACAATTGACAGTTATTGGCAAGCTAATATGGATTTGCTCGATTATTGTCCAGAACTTAATTTATATTCGCAAGATTGGCCTTTAAGAACGTATAATTATAATTATCCTCCTGCTAAATTTATTTGGGAAGAGGGCGAAAGAATAGGTATGGCAACCAACTCGATGGTATCTGAGGGCTGTATTATTTCTGGTGGTAGCATTTCAAGATGTATTTTGTCCCCAAAAGTGAGAATTAACAGTTTCTCTAATGTTTCAAATTCTATTTTAATGGAAAATGTAAATGTCGGAAGATATGCGGATATAAGAAAAGCTATTATCGACAAAAATGTGAATATTCCTCCTTATACCAGAATAGGTTTTGATAAGGCAGAAGATGAAGCCAGAGGATTCATTGTTTCAGAAGGTGGAATTACTGTTGTGCCAAAAGGAATCCAACTATGAAGAAAAAAATCTTTTCTATATTAATTTTACTACTTTTAATATGCGGTATCGGCTCTTGTTATGCTGCGAAAACTGATATCGGAGCACACAAAAATTTCGGTGTGTCTTATACATACGCATATTCTCAACCCAAGCCGTTTATTTTATATTTCTATACGGACTGGTGCACATATTGTAGGGCTTTCAAGCCGAAACTCGACATGATTTATACAATATATAGCAATAGATTTAATTTTGTCGCTATAAATTGTGACGACCCGTTTTACAAAAATATAATAACAGAATACAATATCCAAATGTATCCCGTTGTCTTTATCGTGGATAGAACAAGTGGCGTTAAAATGATGATATCTCCTGAAAATTATGATGATATCTCCAAAATGAGAAATGTATTAGACGAGTATCTTTCAAAAACTAATACAGGGAAGTAAGTCAATTGATTTAAAAATTGAAATTTGGACGCAAAGTAGGATTATAAGCAATAGTCCTACTTCTGTATTGTAAAGAAATTGCTATGGGATACAATTGTATTATATACTTCCATAAGGCGTATAATAAGCTTATGCTATATGGAAATAATGAAGAGAAGGATATATTTATGACAGAAAAAAAGAAAAAACTGATATTGATAATTGCTATATTAGTTATTTGTTTGCCTATAATTTATAATAGGACGATGTCTTTTATTGCAGCTAAAATGATGGCTAAAATGAGATTGGCACCTCCTGTTGTTGAAGTAGCTCCCGTAAAGGAACAGGATGTTTATGCTAAAGCTGAGTCTTCAGGTCGTTTAGAAGCAAAATATTCTGTTGATGTAGTTGCCAGAATTAATGGCTGGTTGCAAAAAAGATATTTTAAAGAAGGTGCTTATGTAAAAAAAGGGCAAACTCTTTTCTTAATTGAACCTAACGAATACCAAATTGCTGTTCAAAACGCAAGTGCTTCTGTAAGACAAACAAAAGCTGCTTTAATTAATTCAGAAAAAGAATTGAGAAGAGCAAATGAACTTGTTAAAAATGATTTCGTAAGTAAATCGTATTATGACCAAGCTGTCGCAACACGTGACCAAAATAAAGCCATGCTAGATGTCAATCGTGCTCAATTAGCAAATGCGAATTTGAATTTGAGCTATACGAGAGTTGTTTCTCCGATTGATGGAAAAATTGGTAAAATTATGATTACTGAGGGTAATTTAGTAAATCCTCAAGCAGGTTCCCTTGCTAAAATAGTAAGCGTCGACCCTATCTACGCATATTTCAATTTGAAAAGTGAAGATTATTTGAAGTTCAAAAAATCTGATACTTCTGTTGATTTAAATAAAATGAAAGTCCAAATAAAACTGGCTGATGGAAGCAATTACCCCATCACCGGCAAAATTGAATTTGTAAATAATACAGTTGACCCTTCTGCAGGCACCATTGCTTTAAGAGCAACTTTCCCGAATAAAGACAGATTATTGGTTCCTGGGGATTTTGTTACTGTGGTTGCTTCTGCTACTGTTCCGAGAAAAGTTGTTGTAGCTCCTCAAGCTGCAGTGTCTGACAGTGCAGATGGTTATTTTGTTTGGGTTATTGATGCAGATGGCAAAGCTCAACAAAAGAAAATAAAAGTATCTGAACAAGTTGGTTCAAATTGGCTTGTGGAAGAAGGTTTGAAGCCGAACGAAGTAATTATTGTTAAAGGTATCCAAAGTATTAAACAAGGAATGAAAGTAAAAATAGCTGATACTACAACTCAATCTGAAAAGAAAGATAAATAAAAATGGAAGATAATAATAAGAAAAAATTTAATCCGAAAGATTTATATTTTTTCATAACGAAACCTCGTTTTGCAATGGTAATATCAATTTTTATTACCTTAGTGGGGATGATTTCGATTTTTGGCTTACAACTTGAAAAATACCCTGATATTACACCTCCACAGGTTGCTGTTACCGCTTCTTACCCTGGTGCGAGTGCGAGTGTAATTGAATCATCTGTTGCATCTGTTATTGAATCTCAGGTCAATGGCGTTGAAGATATGATTTATATGATGTCTACAAGTTCAGATGAGTCATATTCTTTGCAAGTATTTTTTAACGTTGGTACGGATAAAGATATCAACTTGGTAAATGTTCAAAATCGTTTGCAGCAAATAACGCCAAAGTTGCCTGAAGATGTTAAAAGACTAGGCGTAACCGCTCAAAATAAAGTAAGTGGTGCCGGTGTTTGTATTTTAAATTTGACTTCTCCTGATAACAGCTGGAGCCAGTTGGATATTACCAATTATGCCTCTATATATATTAAAGATGAAATTAAACGTTTAGATGGTGTCGGAGATGTAAATATCTTTGGTGCAGGCGATTATAGTATGCGTATTTGGCTTGATACTCAAAAAATGGCAAATCTCGGAGTTTCTGTTTCAGAGGTTCAAAAAGCTATTAATACACAAAATGTACAAGTAGCAGCTGGTGCTTTCGGGCAAGAACCCTGTAAAGAAAAACAACCTTTAAAAATCACGTTGAGAACTAAGGGTAGATTACTAGAACCGTCTGAATTTGAGCAAATTATTGTAAGGTCTAATTCTGACGGCTCAAGTATAAGAATTAAAGATGTGGCTCGAGTTGAACTCGGTGCCCAAAGCTATACAACAGTAGGGCGTGTGGACGGAAAACCTACAGCTTTAATACAAATTGTCCAAATCCCCGGTGCTAATGAAATCCAAATTATGAATTTGGTCAACAAAAAAATGGCTGAAATTAGTAAAACACTTCCTCAAGGGCTAGAAATTAATACGTTATATGATGACACATTGTTTATCAGAGAGTCAATGAAAGAAGTCGAGTTGACGATTTTATTGACTTCAATAATCGTTGTAATTATCATTTTTGCATTTTTGGGAGATTGGAGAGCAACGTTAATTCCGTGTGTTACTATTCCTGTATCGTTAGTAGGTACATTTATGGCACTTCCACCACTGGGTATGTCTATAAACCTTTTGACCTTATTTGCAATGGTTCTGGCGGTTGCTACGGTAGTAGATGATGCTATTGTTGTTATCGAGAATGTTAAAAGGCACTTGGAGGAAGGGAAAACTCCTCTAGAGGCAACGCAACTTACTATGCAAGAGGTTGGAGGAGCTTTGATAGCAATGGCTCTTGTTTTGATGGCAGTATTTGTTCCTGTTGCGTTTGTTCCGGGTTTGTCAGGCGTTATGTATAAGCAGTTTGGTGTTTGTATTGCTGTTTCTATTGCACTGTCAGCGGTATGTGCGTTGACTTTATCACCTGCGTTATGTGCTATGATTTTGAAAGAAGAAGACCCGAATGCAGAATCTTCAAACTGGTTTACGGCTTTAATTAAGAAAATGTTTGCGATTTTCAACAAATATTTTGATAGATTAACTGACATTTATATGGAATATGTTAAGAAATTCGTTTATGATAAAAAGCTTACGTTGATATTTTACGGCTCTATCTTGGCGTTGATGATGTTTTTATTCTATATTATTCCGACCGGTTTTATTCCTGATGAAGACCAAGGTGTTTTGATGGCACAAACTAATTTGCCGGCAGGTGCTTCAATTTCAAGAACGTCGCAAGCTACATTAGATTTTGAAAATATAGTTAAAGAGATTGATGGCGTTGATCTTATTCTTACATTTATTGGAACGGGACCTAGCAATCAAGCTTTTTCTGTAATCCAACTTAAGGATTGGAATGAAAGACGAGTAGACCCAATTGATTGGGTAATAAGAAAGGTACAAGGCAAACCAACAGATTTATCTCATAAAGGTATATTGAGGGAAATAAGAAAAAAAACTTCTTGCTTAAGAGGCGGCTCAATCGGAGTCTTTTCACCTCCAGCTATTTCAGGTATGAGTATGCTTGGTGGCTTTGAATTCCAAATGCTTTCAAAAGGTGAATATACTCCTCAAGATATGGAAAAATATGCTAATGAGTTGACAATTTCAGCTAATCAAGACCCTGTATTGTCAAATGTATTCACCACTTATCAGGCTAATGTCCCACAATATATTGTTAATGTTGATTATGAAAAAACATTGGCTCAAGATGTTGACTTGAAAGAACTATACAATACATTGTCTTCAACATTGGGAACATATTATGTCAATGACTTTAATAAATTAGGACGTGTTTTCAGAGTTCAATTACAGGCAGAAGACAGATTCAGACGCAACATAAACGATATCACAGGCATTTATGTAATGAATAATAAAGGAACGATGGTTCCGATTACGACTATGGTCAGAATGGAACAATCGGTTGGACCTGCTTCTATAACAAGATATAACCAATATCGTTCTGTTCAATTCAGCGGACAACCTGCTTCCGGTAGAAGTTCAGGTGAGGCGATGAATGCGATGGAAGGTGTTGCCCAAAAGATATTCCCGAAAGATATGGGCTTTGAATGGTCAGGTACTTCGGCTCAAGAACGTGAATCTTCAGGACAAACAGGTTCTATCATCGGATTATCATTGTTGTTTGTATATTTATTCTTGGTTGCTTTATACGAAAGCTGGTCAATACCTGTTGCGGTTCTTTTGATTTCACCGATTGCAGCAATCGGTGCGTTGGTCTTCCAATTGATGATGGGACAATCTTTCGATTTGTATTCTCAAGTCGGTATGATTATGTTGATAGGCTTGGCTACAAAACAAGCTATTTTGATTGTCGAATTTGCAAAGGTTCAACATGAAGAAAACGGCTTGTCGATAGAGGATGCAGCTATAAAAGCGGCTCAATTAAGATTTAGAGCAATTATGATGACGGTTGTTGCTTTCGTACTTGGCGTTTTACCTTTGGTATTCGCTCAAGGTGCAGGTGCACAAAGCCGTATGTCTGTTGGCTGCACAGTGTTTGGCGGTATGGTTGCCGCAGGAACATTGGGTACTCTGTTAACACCGGCGTTTTATGTTTTGGTTCAATCATTTGTTGATAAAATCATGGCAAAAAAACACCAAGATAAAAAGGATGTATAATTTTATAAAAGAATGAAAACTTGGGACTAAGGGGAGAGAATGAATAAGAAAATAGGTATATTAATAATCTTTTTGATGCTGGTGAATACATCATATTCACTGGCTGCTGAGGTTCAGACTGATAATTCGGTTCCAAAAACCGATAGCCAATTTGTGTTAAAGCTTAAAAAAACATTTTCGTTTAATAAAAATAAAAAAGCTAATAAATCAAAGATAACAAAAGCGGAAATGCCACAAGAAGTCAATGCCAGAAAGCTTGAGGAGGCAAAGAATAAAGATGCAGTTAAAGAAAATAAAAAAATTGCATTTTGGTCAAAGAAATCTAAAATCCAAGAGCAACCTGTGAATGAAACAGTCTTTGCTGTTGAAAAAACACCTGTTGAAAATATTCAATCACAAGCAGGCAAGAAGCTCGAGAGAGTTGTTGAAAATAAAAACTTGTATAAATCAGATACTTCTGAGGAAATCAAGGTGCTTGATGTAAGTACTAAAGCGGCAGGCACTGTGCAAGGCAGTGTCGCAACAGATAGAATTATTTCAGTTGACGACTGTGTAAAACTTGCTTTGGAACATAATCCTTCTATTAAATCAGCATTAAGCAGTGCTGATGCTTATAAAACTAAAATTGCCCAAGCTTGGTCAGCGTATTTTCCAAAAATTGGATTAGATTTAAACTATTCTAAAAATGATATGTTGGTGACAAATTTTTCTTTCCCGACACAAAAATATGACATGTATAATATGCCAAAAGTTTCAGCTGAATTGTTGTTATTTGATTTTGGTAAAGCTAAGGCTCAAGCCGATGTTTCTAAAAAAACATTTGAAGCAGCTGAAGACAATGTTCAAATGAGTATAAACGACGTAATCTTCAATGTCAAAAAATCTTATTACAATTTGCTATATGCTATGCAACAATCTGATGTTTATTCTAAAACTGTCAAGGATTATGAATTGCATTTGAAGCAAGCTCAAGCTTTTTATGTAATTGGAACTAAACCTAAAATAGATGTTATGACAGCAGAATATAATTTAGGGAAAGCAAAATTAGACTATATAAAGGCAAAAAATAACATTGCACTGGCGTTTGCCCAAGTTAATAATGCGATGGGGCTGCCCGAATATTCTAATTACAATATTTCAGAAAAATTAGATTCGTACACCTATAAAGTTAATTTTGATGATATTATTCAAACTGCTTATGAAACTCGTCCTGAATATCTGGCTGCCAAAAAGAAATCAGAGGGTTCTGAAATTTTGGTGAAAGCGACAATACGTGCTTTTGCACCTGATATCAAAGCTTTCGGGAATTATACCTTGGGTGGTTCTACTCCTGCAAAAGACCATGGATACCAAGCAGGTGCTCAACTTACATACAATTCATTTAATGCTATGTTGTTAAAAAAACAGGTTGATGAGGCTAAAGCTAACCACAAAAAAGATTTGGCAGATTTAGAAAAATCAAGACAAAGTGTATATTTAGATGTAAAACAAGCTTATATTGATTTATATAATTCACAAGACTGTATTCCTGTTGCGAAATTGGCAATGAAACAGGCAAAAGAACAATACAAATTGGCGAGCGGGAGATACAAGGTCGGTCTTGGAGATGCTGTTGAGTTGAAAGATGCAGAGAATACCTATCGAAATGCTCAATTGGATTACTATAGCACTTTATTGAATTACAACGTTGCGGCGGCTAATATTGAAAGGGTTATCGGAGCACCTATAAAACATACTGATAATTCATTGTAGATATTAAAAAAACTGCTATAATTGCATTATGACAGAAGAAATTGATGAAAAAATAAAAGAATTAGAACAGGCTCACTTAGATTTTATATCGACGGTGAGCCATGAGCTAAGAACTCCTTTAACGAGTATCAGAGGGTTTGCGGATACTTTGCTGACTTCTTTTGATAAATTGTCACCTGAACAAAGGGTCAAATTTTTAAATATTATAAAAGAGCAGTCTAACAGGTTGATAAATCTTGTTGAGAATTTATTGACTGTTTCTAAGCTTCAATCGGATAAAGAGGTGCTTGTATATAAAGAGGTTGATATTTTGCCTTTTGTTGAGATGGTGGTTCAAGTTATCAAATCTCAGTATAAATCTCATAGGTTGAAAATTTTTCATGATAAAAAACTTTCTTACGTTTTGATTGATACTGATAAATTTCAGCAAGTTATGGTTAATCTTCTTGATAATGCATGCAAATATTCTGAAGAGGGCTCTCTTGTTGAAATATCTTTAAAGCAAGAGAAATCAAAAGAAGCAGTCGTCATAGAAATACGAGATAATGGCGTTGGAGTTAGTGAAGAATATGTCGAAAAAATCTTTAATAAATTTTCAAGAATAGACTCTCCTTTGACAAGAAAAATCCAAGGTACAGGATTGGGCTTGTATATTACAAAGAATATTGTTGAAAAAATGAATGGGCATATCTCTGTTATTCCGCAAGAAGTTGGGACGATTTTTTCTGTCAGTTTCCCTATTTCAAAATATGGAGAAAATACGTTAAAAAAAATTAAAGAGAAAAAATGTTAGTAAAGGCAGTATTGATAGTTGATAAAAGGAAAGAACAGTGTTTCAAGTACAAAAAAATGCTTGAAAATACTATGACGTCTGTTTTTTTTGCGACTAAGATGCCTGAAATCTTAAATGTGCTTAATTCTTATGAACCTGATTTGATATTGATTTCAGATAGTATAGATGATTCGATTTGCGATACTATTAAAAGGTTACGAGTTTTAAGTTTCAATATGCGACCTGTCATTGTCGCTCTTTCAAAATCTGACCATATTCAAGACAGAATTGATGTTCTTGATTCAGGTGCAGATGATTTTTTGAGTGAACCTATTGACCACAACGAATTTAAAGCACGTATAAGTGCTCATTTAAGGCGTCATTTTGAAAATAATATATATGAAAAAACAGGCTTGTTCGACTCAAAAATAACGCTAAAAACTTTAAAAAGGACTATCAATCAAAAAAAAGATTGGGCCGCTATTTTAATTGATATTGATAATTTTGATTTCTATAAAGAGATATATGGCGAGCTTGCTGCAGATAAAATGCTCCAAACCTATATTGCGATTATAAATAATATAATTGATGAGAATGATTTTGCAGGTCAAATCCAAGAAAATGATTTTTTGATTTTGACAAATCCTTATAAAGCAGAAAAATTGGCACAATATTTGGTTTGTGCTTTTGATACAGTTGTTGAAAAGTTTTATTCAGAATCAGACGCCTCTCGTGGATATATTTTGACAAATGGTGATGAACATGCAGGCAATAAAGTTTCTCTTGTATCAACGAGTCTTGGCGTGGTTTCCAATCAGTACAAGAATTATACGAATGTAAGACAGGTCGTAAACGCACTTGTTTCAATGCTCAAGTTGGCTAAAGTTAAAGACGGTTCGGCATTTATTATGGAACGTCCTAAAATCGCAGCCGATAATGCCGTTGAAGATAAAACATACAATGCAAATATTTTAATCATTGAGCCTGATGAAGCATTGTCATTGTTGCTTAGTACAACTGCTCAGATGCAAGGTTATGAAACTATGGTGCTACAAGACTATTCTGCAATAGATAGAATACCTGATGAGTTTATCCCCGCTGTTATCATTCTCGACGCAGGAAATACAGAAGCACTCGAAGGGCTTGCATTTTGCCAAGTTTTAAAATCGGAGGATAAATATAAAAATTCAAAAATTATATTATCAACAACTATTCACGATAAAGAAAAAATATTAAACGCAGGAGCTGACGTATATATTCCAAAGCCTTACGAGCTTTCATTAATATTTAATTGGGTAGAAAAATTCATGAAAAAATTTAATACATTGTAAATAGGTTTCTTGCTTTATAAAGAAAGAACTATTGGAAGGAGAATAAAATGAACTTTACAATCGAAAAAGGTTCCTTAACAGAAACTAAAACGGATTTGCTTATAGTAAATTTATTTGAGGGTGTCAAAAGCCCAGCTGGTGCTACGGGTGCAGTGGATAAATTACTAAATGATGCTATTTCAAATTTTGTTATAAAAAAAGAAGGCTTCAATGGTGAATATGGCAAGATGTATTTGCTTCCTGTCCTTGATAACCCTAATTTTACAAAGGTTTTGGTAGTTGGTTTAGGAAAATCGAATGAATTTTCTTTGAATAAATTGAGAGAACTCTCTTCTAAAATCATACAAAAATGCGACTCTTTAGATAATGTTAAAACCGTAGCCTCTTTGCTCCAAGGTGCAGGTGTAGCTGGTTTTGATGCTTTTGATTGTGCCCAAATGATTGCAGAAGGTACTTTAATAGGCTCTTATGAGTTTGATAAATACAAATCTAAAAAGTCAAAGAACAAAGTTGAAATCTTCAAGATTGTCGAAATTAATGAAGAAAAATATAAAAAAGCTGAGCAAGGTATGCAAAAAGGGATTACTGTTGCAAAAGCAGTCAATTTAACAAGAAATCTTGCTAATGAACCTGCTCAATACTCTACTCCTACCAAATTGGCAGAAGTTGCAAAATCTATTGATGGTATTGAAACAACTGTTTTTGATAAAGATGAAATTGAAAAAATGGCAATGACCGCATTTTTAGCAGTTGCAAAAGGAAGCTCACAACCACCAAAATTTATCCATATGAAATATACTCCTGCAAATCCAAAAAAGAAAATTGCAATTATTGGGAAAGGTTTAACCTTTGATGCAGGCGGTATGGATTTGAAACCACCATCATCTATGTTGAATATGAAAGATGATATGTCCGCTGCAGCAGCAATGTTGGGTATAATGAGTGTTATTGCTGAATTAAAACCCGATGTTGAGGTCCATGCGATGATTGCAGCTTGTGAAAATATGGTGAGCGGAAATTCATATAAACCAGGGGATATTTTGACAGCTAAAAACGGCAAAACAATCGAAGTAGATAATACGGACGCAGAAGGTCGAATTACTTTAGCAGATGCAATTTGCTATGCTGAAGAACTTCAAGTTGATGAAATTGTTGATATGGCAACTTTGACAGGTGCTTGTATGGTTGCACTCGGCTCTGTTGCAAGTGGTATTTTGGGCAATAATCAAGCCCTTATTGATTCAATAATCGAATGCTCTCAAAGAGCAGATGAAAAAATGTGGCAAATGCCAATGTTTGAAGAATATGGTGACTCAATAAAAAGTGATATTGCTGATATGAAAAATACGGGCTCTCGCTATGGAGGTGCTTCTGTTGCCGCTATATTTTTAAAGAATTTTACAACAGGAAAAACCCCTTGGGCTCATATTGATATTGCAGGTACAGCATTTTTAGAAAAGGCAAATAATATGGGTATTAAAGCTTCTGTTGGCATGGGAGTTAGGACTTTAATTAATTATTTATTAAAATAAAAGCAAATATAAAAAGAAAAAGTGAGGATTTATACCTCACTTTTTTCTTTATTAAAACTTAAAATTTTTATTAGATTATTGTTTTTTGTGCCTGATGCATATTTTTTAGAATCTTTTCTTTTTTCAGCTTCTTTATCAGGAAGCTCATAGCAATCAATACATCTTGCTTCGTAAGTTTCATCTGCCCCAATCATAATCAACGGAGAGTTTTTGTCAGCGGGTTTACCGTCTACGAGCCGTTGAGTTCTTGTTGCATAATCACTACCGCATTTCATGCAGATGGCGGTTAGTTTATCTACTTTGTCTGCATAGCACAAAAGTTCTGCCATTGAGCCAAAAGGTTCAGCTTTAAAATCTAAATCCAAGCCGGTTGCTATAATTTTTTTGCCCATAGCAATGATTTGATTTACGACAGGTACAATTTCTCTGTCAAAGAATTGCAATTCATCAATAGCTATAATATCATCATCAGGCTCAATATGGTTTAGAATATCTCTGGCATTTTTGACCTTGTGAGCGTCTAGCCATAATCCGTTTCTGGATTCGATATAATCACCTTGTGCTCTTGTGTCGATGTCCGGAGAGATTACTTTAACTTTTCTTTTGGCGATAGTATGTCTTCTAATTCGTCTCAAAAGTTCTTCAGTTTTTCCGCAACTCATTGGACCTGTGATTATCTCAAAACGGTATCCCATTCTATAGCTTCCCCCAAATGTGATGACATGTTAAAAACAATTTCTATAATTATATAATAAAAACTCCCTTAGAGGGAGCTTTTTGCAAATATTAATAAATAATTTGTTACTTTTAGTTGTAATAAATACCTTGGTCATATAGAACTCTTTGTGTAACTTCGTTTGTAGGAACAGCTTTGTATGGATAAAGAGTTATTTTGTAACCGTCTTTAGGGTCATCGCCGGAAAGAGTAAGTTGATTTGGTTTCTTATCTCCGTTTATGTCGACTATGAGTTCAAAACAAGGGTTATTTAATTGGCTTTGGCAACTTGCTTGCTTGTCTCCGATTACACCGAAGGACATTCCGTCAACTGTATATGCCACGGCAGTAGCCCCGTCATGATAAGCCGGACCGTCTGTTTTTGTGGTTGTAATGCTCATACGTTGCTTAAACATATTTTCGACTAAATCGCTTGCTGTATCATAATCAGCCATAGTCATTCCATCAAGTGCATAATTTGCCGTTATTGCTTGATTTAATACAGTCAATGATTTTTTCAAAGCAGTTCTATATTCTTGTTTGTTTGTTGAGTACATCAAAGAAGGAATTGTCATAGCTGCAACAATCCCAATAATTGTTAGTGTAATTAAAACTTCAGCAAGTGTGAACGCTTTTGTTTTGAAGTGTTTGTTTACCATTTCAAATTTTCCTATTCTTATTAAAATTATAATGGAAATTTGACGAAATATCAACATAACAACAAAAAAACAACCTCTTTGTATGAGGTTGTTTTTATTATTATATTTTAAAAAGAAATTAATTAGCTGCGTCGTATAATACTTTTTGAGTAGCTTCAGAGTTTGTAGATGCTGTGACTCTTTGAGGATATAGGCTTAACATAAAGCCATCTTTAGGAGATGAAGCATTATCAGTAAGAGTATTTGGTTTTCTGTCACCGTTTACATCAACACGAATAGTTGCACATGGAACTGTGTCTGAACAAGTACTTGTATAGCCTTCAATTCCATAGAAAATACCATCAGCTGTGTAGAAACCAGCGTCAGCAGAACCTTGATATGCCCCAGATGAACCCGGCATGGATGTGCTGACGACATTTAGTCTTTGAGCGAATAAGTTATCTCTTAAATCATCTGCATCAGTAAATTCTGCTGCAGTAGAACCTTCAAGAGCATATTGCATAGTAACTGCTTGGTTCAATGCAGAAACAGCTTTTTTCAAAGCGGTTCTGTATTCTTGCTTGTTAGTATTGTTTAATAACGATGGGATAGTCATAGCGGCAATAACACCTATGATTACCAAAGTAATCAAGACTTCTGCCAAAGTGAATGCTGAATTTCTTTTCATATTATACCTTTCCAAAATACATTACATCATCTTTTTTGTTTATTGTAAGCCATTTCGATAAAAAATGCAAACATTTTTTTACCCGAAAATTAGGGAGTTACAAATTAGAAATTAGGACAGATAAGAGTTACTAACAGAATGGTTCCCGAATTTTATTTTTTATCTCGCAATATTGAGATGTGTAAAGTAAATATTAAGGAATCAGAATTCTATTAAAAGGGTTCTTCTGCTTGGGATACTGTTTCCGAACCATCATACATTATGGATTTGGCGACTTTTCCCCAGGGGACAGCACTTTGGTCGAATAGTTCTATTTTATAGCCGTCTTTAATGTTATCAGTGGTTTGAGACCAAGAGTTAGGTTTCTTGTCACCATTTACATCGACGTAGACAATAAAACAAGGTGTGTCAGTGTTTTGATCATAGCAACCACCTTGAGGATTTTGGGCTTTTATGCCATAGGAGATACCGTCAGCTGTATAAAAGACGACGTCGCTTTTTGTAGATGCATAACTAACGCCTGCTGTTGTGCTGATAATGTTCATTCTTTTTTCAAACAGTCCGGCAAGCAGAGTTGAAGAAGAGTCAAAGTCATTAACAGTTTCTCCATCTAATGCATAATGGAGCGTTATAGCTTGGTTAAGCGATGATACGGCTTTTTTGAAGGCAGTTTTGTATTCTTGTTTGTTTGTGTTATTAAGAAGCGATGGAATGGTCATTGCTGCAATGACGCCGATGATTACAAGAGTTATCAGGACTTCTGCCAGTGTAAAAGCGTATTTTTGTCTTTTTTGAATTTTGGACATCTTTTTCTCGTAAATTAGTTCCAGAATGCAAGGACAAAGGTGCGAGTTAATAAAAGAACCTCAACGGTTCGTGGTTGAAGATGTCTTTTGAAACTAACCCATGTATTCTATCCCCACAATAGTGAAAAATATAACGCATGAACATACACATGTTAAAAATTGTAAATAGTCGATAAAGGCTAATAATGTTATTTTATGACAAAATTTGCAAAATAGTTTTGATTATAAAATGGAAAAATTCATACCTGCATAATGAAACAATTTGTTACATAATACCCCATGTAATAGCCTGCTACAGCAGGGACAAATATGACAGAGCCAGGCGATACCTTTAAAAGTTCTATTGTGCCGTTTTCTGTTTTTATGTTTTCTTGAGATTTAATGTGAGAGCCTTTTTTTGGTTTTTCGTCACTTGTAACGCAAATTATGCCGGTTGTAATATTTTTTTTGTTCAAAATTCTTTTTACATTTTTTATAAAAGGGCATTTAATGTCACAAAGTTCAGACAAATCTTTAATTTTTAGTTTTGTCGGGTCAAGACGATTGCCTGCACCCATTGAACTAATGACTTTGATGTTGTTTGAGTGGCAGTATTCCAATAATTGGATTTTTGATTTTAATGTGTCAATGGCGTCGATTACAAAATCGATTTTGTCGTTGAAGACACAGTGATTGATATTTTCTGTGTAAAAAGAGTTAAAAGAGTTAATTTTAATGTCAGGATTTATATCTTTAAGCCTTGATTCAAAAAGTTCTGTTTTGCTTTTCCCGACAGTAGAATGTAGGGCGATAATTTGCCTGTTGAGGTTGCTTTCAGATACTGCGTCAAAATCTATTAGCGAGAGTTTTCCCACGCCTGCTCTTGCCAGTGATTCTGCTGCATATCCGCCAACGCCTCCGAGCCCAAAGACTGCAACGTGCTTTTGGGCTAAAAGTTTTTGGTTATTTTCTCCCCAAATAAGTTTGTTTCGGGAAAATATATCAGACATTATCCGTTTAATGCCTCTTTTAATAGTTTGTTAAGCGTTTGAGGATTGGCTCTTCCTTGAGTAGCTTTCATTGCTTGACCTACGAAGAATCCAAATAATTTATCTCTACCACCTCGATACAATTCAGCTTGAGATGGATTATCGGTAACAATTTTTTCAACGATAGTTTTAAGAGCACTTTCGTCAGAAATTACGCTTAGTCCTTCTTTTTCTACGATATATTTAGCACTTCCACCTTCTTTAAGAAGTGTCATTATAATATTTTTACCTATATTATTTGAGATGGTGCCATCAGATATAAGTTTTATTAATTCCGCAAATGATTCAGGTGACATTTTTGTTTGATTAATATCAATCTTTTCTTCTTTCAAGAAAGCGGTTACTTCTTTCATCAAGAAGTTATTTGCAATTTTATAATCCGCCCCCAAAGCCAAAGCTTTGTCATAGAAGAAAGCAGTTTCCATTTGTTCAGTGATAACGTTAGCATCGTATGCAGAAAGTCCGAGAGCTTCATATCTTGCACGGCGAGCGGCAGGAAGCTCTGGCATTGAGTCTTTAATTTTGTTGACCCATTCATCTGATATTTCAAGAGGCATTAAATCAGGCTCAGGGAAATATCTATAATCATGGGCGTCTTCTTTACCTCTCATAGAGGCTGTGGTGCCTAAAGCGTCGTCCCATAGTCTTGTTTCTTGAATGACTTCTCCGCCATCTTCAACTATATCAATTTGGCGGTCAATTTCGTATTCAATGGCTCTTTGAAGAGCTTTAAAGCTATTTACGTTTTTGATTTCAGCTCTTGTTCCGAATTCTTGTTGTCCGATTGGTCTGACAGATATGTTTGCGTCACATCTCATAGAGCCTTCTTCTAAATTGCCATCACAGACATTCATATAACGAAGAATTGTTCTCAATTCTTCCATATAATTTCTTGCTTCTTCAGAAGATCTCATGTCAGGCTCAGATACGATTTCCAATAGTGGAGTGCCTGCTCTGTTTAAGTCAACTAATGAATAGCTGGAATTGTGAATTCCGTTAGAGCCTGCGTGGACAAGCTTTCCCGCATCTTCTTCAAGATGGGCTCTTGTAATACCGATTCTTTTTCCGTTGACATCAATATACCCGCCAATACAGATGGGCTCATCGTATTGAGATATTTGGTAGCCTTTAGGAAGGTCAGCATAGAAATATTGTTTTCTGTCAAATTTGCAACGATGAGGAATTTTACAATTTAAAGCCAGCCCTGTCAAAATGCCCATATTTACAACTTCTTTATTCAAAACAGGTAATACACCCGGCATTCCGAGGGTGATTGTGCTGATTTGAGAATTAGGTTCTTTTCCGAATTCAATACCATCAGGTGCAAATATTTTTGTTTTGGTTTTTAGTTGAGCGTGTACCTCTAGCCCAATAACTACTTCATATTTTTTTCTAAGTTCTTCAATTGTTGCTGTTGACATTAATATATCCTTTGTTAAAAATTATTCATAGAATGATTATAGCACAAAGCTGAAAAATCCAAAGGTTAGATTTATGTGAATTTGTGGTATTATGTATCCAAAAAGGAAAATTTATGAGTAATAAAGACAAAGCATTTACATTGGCGGAAGTGCTAATTACATTAGTCATTATCGGAGTTATAGCGGCACTCACAATACCTGCTGTTATTAATACTACAAAAGATAGAGAGTTTGAAGTTGCGGCAAAAAAAGCGGCGGTTGAAATGACCAGAATTGCCTCTGACGAATATAGATTCAATGATAGATTATTATATGACAGGTGGGTTGAAAATGGAAAAAATCCACAAAAATTTATTCAAAATTATCTTTCAAAATATATGAATATGAATTCTACCGGTGTTATGAAGCTTCCCGATGGTACAGAGCAAGAGGGCTTTATAACTGCAGATGGTATGAAATGGTTTATATCAGAGGATTTTGACCGAGATGCTATGTTAATTGTTGATGTTAACGGAGATAGAGGGCCGAATAAAATCGGTAGAGATATTCAATCTCTTATGCCTGCAAAATTAATACAAAAAATCGATAAAAATCATAGTAATTCAGGGACTAATTGCTATTCTACAGGAGATGTTGGAGCTAACCCTGATTGGATGCAATCTTGGGCAGTTATGTCGGTTTCTAATGTTAATTGTAATACCGGAGAAAATATTACCTCTGATCCTCCTTCAGGTGTTGATACAGGCTCTGATAATTCTAGTGATTATTATTCTGATAGTTCGGCAGATACAGAATCTGCTAATCCGGATTATTATTCTGATAGTTCTAGTGATTATTATTAAATATAATAAAGATGAAAAAAGGGACAATTATTTTAATTGTCCCTTTTTGTATAATTTTTGTTACTAATTTTTACAATATACATTTTTCAAGGCAAAAATGATTTTGTTTGGTTTATTATCTAATATAATTTATTTTTACATTCTATGAACGGATAATGGTCAAATATGAAAATTACACCTATAACAATCGGAAAACAGTCTTTTGGAGCAAATCCAATTTCAAAAGAACAAGCAGAACACATTAATAAAAAGTTGCAAAACGCAGATACAGTCGATATTTTCTGTCACACATCAACCGATGATGATTCATTTAATAGTGCAAAAGTATTATATGAATATTTAGAAAAACAAGGCAAATCGCCACGTATAATTACAGCGAAAGAACCTGATAACTATGAATATGACCCTTCAAAGTTTAATATTTTAAATTTTGATAAAGTTGATGAGTTTACCCAAAAAGCAGATGTAGCAGCATGTGTTGATTTCAGTAAAGAAGAACGCATGGCTCCTAATGTTTTAAATTATTTCAGAGCTTATGATGCAAAAGATGTGGTTGGCTTTGACCATCACAACGAAAGTACAAAATTAATGCCAAATTATAGACAAATAACGGCACAATACAAATCAGTAGCTGATATGCCTGTTGAAAAACCTCAGAATTATTATATCGATTCAAGTTCAAAATCTTGTTCTGCGATTATGTATAGATTTTTTGAAGCTTTAAATGAACCATTATCTAAACCTCAATTGAAGTCTGTATTTTGCGGAATGTCAGATGATATGAGCAAGGCTGGATATTTGAAATTTTTAAACAAATTTTCAACAAAATTTACGCATAAACTGGGCGAAGATGATAATACAAAAGAAGTATTTAAAGATGTAACATCAAAACTTAATAAAAAAGACATGTCAGAAGTGATTTCTCACTTAGATGTATTGGCAACATTGTCACCAAAAGAAAAAGCGTTCCAAAAAAGATTGTTTGATTCTGTTAAGTTTAGTGACAACAAAAAATTTGCCTATGTTGAGCTTGGACCTCAAGACCCGCAATGGATGGCACTTGGTGGTGACAACAAAAGAACAAGCGTTACTTTGAGAGATTTTAGAGTTCGCTTGTTGAATAACGATTCAAATGATAAAATGATTTCTAAGGACTTGAGGAAAGACCTTAAAGATGTTCAAGCTGTAGCAGTTTTTTACAGCAACCCTGATGAAGACCTATATAAAATAAGCATCCATACTAAGGAGGATTATGCTAAAAAGTATAATGAATATATTCGTGAGAATATTTATCCTGAACTTACAGCCGGCGGTCATGCCAATCGTGGTGGAGGAAGAACATTTACTTTAGACTCTGAAAAGTGTCATGAGTGGGTGGGATACTTTAAAACAGCAGCGGACAATATAGATTATAAAGAATAATTTCATTCTATATTGTTGCCTAAAATAATGTTGATTATCTGATATGAATAATTAAAATATATTTATGCGTTTATCCAGATTGTCGATAGTATTTTTGTGTGTAATTGCCATGTTTCAATTTGGCAATGTAAATTCTTGTGCTGCAAATACGGTTATTTCGGGCGGAGTTTCTTTAACAGACAGCGTTCCATCGGGTTTTTTCGGTGCGTGGAAGGTTGTTTCTGTTTTGTCAAAAACAAATAATTCTCAAATGTTTGCACCTTATAGCGTTGATATTTGGAACTTATCAAGACAAAATGGCGTCATAACTCTCAGCAATCCTGTTTCAGGAGCGAGAGCTTCAATAAGTGTGGATGAGGTAAGAGGGGATACTGTAAGGTTTAAGAAAAAATCTTACGATATTGACGAGGAGTCAATAGAAACGCCTGTTTTAACGCTTAATGGTGATAACTTTAGAGGTACAGACAGAATTGAAGTTAAAACTTATCAAAAAGGGCAACTGGTCAAAACAGAGTTTGTAGAATATAATATAGTTGCCTTCAAGATGTCGGGTGCAACAGTTCCTGATATTTTTGAATAGACCGGATAAATTATTAAAAGAGAAGAGTGAGATTTATAAAATGATGCAAACAGAGAAAAAAGAGTTGCAATTTGACGTGGTTATATTAGGTGGAGGGCCGGGTGGCTTTTCTGCTGCTATGTACGCATGTAGAGGTAATGTAAAAACTGCCATGATTGATATTACAATGTTTGGCGGGCAACCCAGTAATTATTTGGAGATAGAAAATTACCCAGGTTTCCCCGTTATCGGCGGTTATGACTTGATGGAAAAATTTGAAGAACATGCTGACAAGTTCGGCGTGGAAAAATTCCCTATGCAAGAGATTTTAAAAATAGATTTAGTTTCAGACATTAAAACAATCGAAACTAATGAAGCCGTATTTAAGGCAAAAACAGTAATCATTGCAACAGGTGCACAGGCAAAAAAATTAGGCGTTGCAGGTGAAAAAGAATTTGTAGGTAGAGGCGTCAGCTACTGTGCGGTTTGCGACGGAGCTTTTTATAAGGACAAGGTTGTTGCTGTTGTCGGTGGAGGAAATGCCGCAGTTGAAGAAGCAATGTATTTGACTAAATTTGCAACAAAGGTATATGTAGTTCACCGCCGTGATTCTTTAAGAGCTGACAAAATTGTTCAAGAAAGAGCCTTTAAAAATGAAAAATTGGAATTTGTCTGGAATTATGTTCCAAAAGAAATCCAAGGCAATACAACTGTTGAAACCTTTGTAATCGAAAGCACAGAAGATAAGTCTAAAAAAGAGTTGAAGGTTGATGGAGTTTTCCCGTATATCGGATTTACGCCGAATGTTGATGGTATTAACGGGCAACTTAGACAAAATCAAGCAGGATTTGTTGAAACAGATGTTAATATGCAAACCTCTGTTCAAGGTGTTTATGCGGTAGGCGATGTTAGAAATACACCATTAAGGCAAGTTATAACAGCAGCGGCAGATGGTGCTATTGCAGCTTGCAGTGCGGTCAAATATCTTGAAACAGCAGATGAAAAAGTTTCTGTTTAATATTTAAGCGAAATATTATATTATAATGCGGGATTTATTCCCGCTTTTTAGTATAGTCTCCATTGAAAATATGATTTTTGTTAAAAAATATTAAAAAATTTCTGTTTTGCGATTATAATTATGACAACAATTAATAATTCATTAACAAAATAATGTGAGGTTATTGCGGAAAGTTCGCAAGAAGGTATTTTATGATTAACAATTTACAAAGTTTAATTTCAAAGGTTTTGTATGCACCTGTTTCTACACCCCAGTCTGTTGGTGCTCAAAACACATCAAATAATCCTTTTGCAAATCCTTTTATGCAAACAACAACTAACCAATATTACGGAAAAAATTCACCTGTAAAAGGCGGTTATTTTGCAGGCTATTACAACAACAAACCGAATATTGTCGGAAGAAGATTGTTTTTGGAAGTCTAGCGTTAAGCTTTATAAATTATTTTCGTTAAATCCATGCATTTTTTTCATGAGTTGTCTATAATGAACTGGACTACCTCGGCATGCCGAGTAAGAGAATGGACGAAATTTATAAACGTGTATGAATGCACGAGAGGAATAACCTTTGGCAACAGAATTAGCAAATATACAAGAGGGTAATCTTTCAAAATTGCCTCCTCAAAGTATTGAGGCGGAGGAAGCTATTTTAGGAGCGGTTCTTGCCAATCCGATGGTTTTATCGAGAATTGTTGAAATGATAAAGCCTGAAAGTTTCTATAAACCTGCAAATAAATTTATATATGATGCAGTTTTGAGCCTTTTTGCGAGAAACGAGGCTATTGATATTGTCACGGTTTCAGAGTTTTTAAGAGAAAATGATAAGCTTGAAATTGTAGGCGGCCGTGCGTATATAAATGATTTGGCGTTAAATGTCGTAACAACTGCAAATATTGAGTTTTATGCCAAGATTGTTCAGGAAAAAGCTATTAAAAGGGCATTGATAAATGCAGGCTCTGACATTGTTACAATGGCATACGATAACGGCTCAACTGAGGCTACCTTGGATAATGCCGAAAAATTGATTTTTAATATCGCAGCAGAAAAACATACAACAGATTTAACTCCCGTGAAAGACTTGGTTTTATCAAGTTATGAGCAAATTGAATATAGATATAACCATAGAGATGAATTGATAGGGGTTCCTACAGGATTTTATGATTTAGATGGAATGACGGCAGGTCTTCAAAAGTCAGATTTAATAATATTGGCAGCTCGTCCTTCAATGGGTAAAACAGCTTTTGTGTTAAATTTAGCACAAAATGTTGCTTTGCGTGGTGAAAAAGCAGTTGCGGTATTTTCTTTAGAAATGCCTAAGTCACAGCTTGTAAAAAGAATGTTATGTTCTGAAGCCGAAGTCGATATGCAACGATTGAACTCAGGTCACATGCAGCCAAAAGACTGGGAAAAATTGACAACATCAATGAATAGTTTTGCAGACGCTCCTATATATATTGACGATACGGGCTCAATAACCGTAATGGATATAAGAGCAAAATGCAGACGACTAGCGATGGAAGAAAAAAATCTCGGTTTGATAGTTATTGACTATCTTCAATTGATGGAAGGCGGAGCAGGTTCAAACCCGAATGACAGAAACCAACAAATTTCAGCAATTTCAAGAGGATTGAAGACATTAGCAAGAGAACTTGAAGTTCCTATAATTGCACTTTCTCAATTATCCCGTGCCGTTGAATCAAGAACCGATAAACGCCCGATGATGTCAGATTTGAGAGATTCAGGTGCAATTGAACAAGATGCTGATATCATTATGTTCATATATCGTGACGAATATTACAACAAGGATGAAGCTGACAACAAAGGGAAAGCTGAACTTATTATTGCAAAACACAGAAACGGTCCTATCGGCATGGTTCCGTTGCTCTTCCAGTCAAATATAACAAAATTCAAAAACCCGACAAAAACAGATGTATTCTAAACTTTAAGGTATTTTGTTGTTGATTTTGAATAAAGTTATACAAAGCGAAAGATTCTGCATTTTTGCCTAATAATCTTTACAACACCTTAATCAAAGAATTGTGATGTAATTTTCGATTGCCAAAGCCCATGTAATACCTGCTTTTTGCATGAATAAAGAAATATTAAGAAAAATACACTTTTCCAAAAATTAGTGATTGACGGGTAATCATGTTTAATATACATTTGAATTACTGGACGCACTGGAAACATTAAATTTATGCGATTTAATTTTTTAAAGTTTTAGCCCGAAAGGGTGAAGACAGGCATGAAATCAGTGATTCAAGTGTGTTAGGTGATTTAAAGGTAAAAAGGAAAGTAGAAGAAATTATGAGCAATGGCACAAGACAAAGAATTAGAGTTTGCTTAAAGGCTTATGACCATAAACTTATTGATGTTTCAGCAGAAAAAATCGTTGAAACAGCAAAAAGAACAGATGCCAAAGTAGCAGGACCTATTCCTCTACCAACAAGAAGACGCATCTACTGCGTGCTAAGATCACCCCACGTCGATAAAAAATCAAGAGAACACTTTGAAATGAGAACTCACAAGCGTATTATCGATATCTATGATCCTACAGCACAAACGACAGAAGAGCTAAGTAGAATGGATCTACCGGCTGGTGTAGATATTGAAGTTAAACTATAATTGATAGTTTATACACACATTACAATTTAATATAAAAGGGAATGCCCCCGCTATAAATTGAATGTGAACTACGAGGCAAAACTCAGAGTAACGTAGCGCTCACAAGTAGAAAGGTAAGAAATGACTCTAGGCGTAATTGGAAAAAAACTAGGAATGACTCAAGTCTTTGATGAACAAGGACTTGCAATCCCAGTCACAGTAATAAAAGTTGACCCATTGACTGTAACACAAGTAAAAACAGTTGATTCTGATGGCTATAATGCAATCCAAGTCGGTGTTGTACCGGCAAAGGAAAAACATTTATCAAAAGCTGAAATTGGTCACTTTGCAAAAAATAAATTAGAAAACTATAGACATCTTCAAGAATTCAGAGTAGAAAATCCTGAAGAATTTAAAGTTGGACAAGCTATTGATTTAACTTTATTGAACGATATAGCAAAAGTTGATGTAACTGCTAAATCAATCGGTAAAGGTTTTCAAGGTACCGTAAAGAGATGGAACTTCTCAAGAGGACCAATGGGACATGGTTCAAAGAACCATAGAGAACCGGGTTCAATTGGAGCAGGTACAACTCCGGGCCGTGTTATCAAAGGTAAAAAAATGGCAGGCAACATGGGTAACGAAAGAGTTACTATTACAAAACTTTCAGTAGTAAAAGTTGATAGCGATAACAACTTATTGTTAGTAAAAGGTTCAGTTCCGGGACCTGAAGGTAAATTAGTAACAGTAGTCCCATCAAGAGTTAAATGGAACTAACTCCAAAAATCAAGTTAATAAGGAAATGAAAAAATGACAAAAGAAGTTTCAATATTAAGCACAAGCGGAAAGCAAGTCGGACAAATTACACTTGACGAAAAGGTATTTGGAGTTGAGCCAAATTTGCACGTAATGCATATGGCTGTCAGAAGGCAGTTGAACAACGGCAGAGCCGGTAGTGCTAATTCAAAAACAAGATCAGAAGTCGCAGGCGGCGGAAGAAAACCTTGGAAACAAAAAGGTACAGGTAGAGCCAGAGCCGGTTCAATCAGATCACCATTGTTTGCAGGTGGTGGTGTTGTATTTGGTCCAAAACCAAGAAGCTACGCTTTCTCAATGCCTCAAAAAGCAAGAAGACTTGCACTTAAATCAGCTTTATCTGCAAGAGTCGAAAATACAATTTTAGTTAAAGATTTTTCAGAAATTACTGAACCAAAAACTAAATTGATGATGGATTCATTGAAGGCATTAAAAGTTGAAGGAAAAGTATTAATTATTGCTGATGTAAAAGCAGCAGAAAACGGTTGTTTAGAACTAGCTGCAAGAAATATCCCAAGCGTAAAAATAATTATACCTTCAAACCTAAACGTAAAAGACTTACTAGAAGCTGATAACGTAATCCTTACAGAAGCAGCTATTAACGAAATAACTGAGAGGTTATCAAAATAATGAGTAACATGAAACAAAATAAAGAAAGATTATACGATATCATAAAGAGACCTATAATCACAGAAAAATCAATGACTGCAACTACAATGAATCAATACACTTTTGAAGTAGTCAAAGACGCAACAAAAGTAGAAGTAGCTCAAGCAGTTGAACTTGCTTTCCCTGGAAGGAAAGTAACGCAAGTAAGAACAGTTTACATGCCATCTCACGAAAAGAGAATGGGCTATTCCGTAGGTAGAACTCAATCTAGTAAAAAAGCTATCGTTACTATTGACGGAGAACCAATAGAAGAACTAATAGGAGCATAATACAATGGGTATTAGAAAAATAAATCCAACTTCTCCCGGACAAAGAGGAATGACAAAAAGTGATTACGCTGAAATCACTACGTCTACCCCCGAAAAATCACTTTTGATGCCAATCAGAAAGAAAGCCGGTAGAAATAATACAGGAAGAATAACTTGTCGTCATAAAGGTGGCGGACATAAACAAGCATATCGTATCATTGACTTCAAACGTAATAAATTTGGTGTTGAAGGTGTTGTAAAAACAATCGAATATGATCCAAACAGAAACGTAAGAATTTCATTAGTTGTATATGCAGACGGAGAAAAGACCTACATTTTAACACCTCACGGTTTGAATGTCGGAGATAAAATCATTTCAGGTCCTGGAGTAGAAATCCAAGTCGGAAACGCAATGCCATTAGAATTGATACCGTTAGGTACAATGGTTCATAATATTGAAATGATTCCGGGAATGGGAGCTCAATTAGTCAGAACAGCAGGAGCAAGTGCTCAATTGATGGCTAAAGAAGGCAATTATGTAACAATCAAATTACCAAGCTCAGAAATGAGAATGATAAGAAAAGAATGTTTAGCAACTGTCGGTGTACTCGGCAATGCTGAATTCAAGAACATGAAAATCGGAAAAGCCGGTCGTAAACGTCATATGGGTATCAAACCTACCGTTAGAGGTGTTACGATGAACCCTTGCGATCACCCACACGGTGGTGGTGAAGGAAAAACAGGTCCCGGCGGACATCCTAAGACACCTTGGGGAAAACCGGCACTTGGTGCAAAGACTAGAAAAGTTAACAAAGCGTCTGACAAGTACATAGTCAGAGCAAGAAAGAAACGCTAATAAAGGAGATAATGAATGGCTCGTTCACTAAAAAAAGGCCCATATGTACAAGAAGCTCTTCAAACTAAAATCACAAAGATGAATGCAGCAGGAGAGAAGAAAGTAGTAAAAACTTGGTCTAGAGCATCTATGATAGTTCCTGATATGTTGGGACATACAATAGCTGTTCATAACGGTAAAACACACGTTCCTGTATTTGTAACAGAACAAATGGTTGGCCACAGATTAGGCGAATTTGCGCCAACAAGATTATATAGAGGTCACGCTGGTCAAGATAAAACTGCGAAAAGGAAATAACTATGGAAGCTAAGGCAAAACAAACAGATATAAGAATGCCCGCTCGTAAATTACGTAGAGTAATAAACGAAGTTAGAGGCAAATCAGCATCAGAAGCTATAAAAATTCTTAAATTCATGCCATATTTTGCGGCAAGAGTGGTCGAAAAGAATATAGTTGCTGCCGTTGCTAATGCATCAGAAAAATTTGGTGCAACTGCGGATACACTAAAAGTTTCTGAAATTTTCGCTGACGAAAGTACAACCCTCAAAAGAGGTAAACCGAGAGCTCAAGGTAGAATATACAAGAGACTAAGACGTTCATCTCATTTGACAGTAACAGTTACAAAGACAATATAGGAGGCTATAACTTTGGGACAAAAGACACATCCAACAGGATTCAGAGTAGGAATCATTAAACCCTGGTTAAGCACATGGTTTGCTAAAAAGAATTACCCAGAGTTCTTAGCAGAAGATGCGA
Source organism: Candidatus Gastranaerophilales bacterium (assembly GCA_028693235.1). Taxonomy (NCBI): domain Bacteria; kingdom Bacillati; phylum Candidatus Melainabacteria; order Candidatus Gastranaerophilales; species Candidatus Gastranaerophilales bacterium. The sequence goes on along the minus strand of JAQUVW010000002.1, from coordinate 11,339 downwards.
AAATCAGAAAGTTTATAAAGAAAAAATTATATACAGCAGGCATTTCAAGAATTCAAATTGCCAGAAAAGCTCAAAACGTAATTATTACGATTGTTACTGCTAAACCAGGTATCGTAGTAGGACGTGGTGGACAAGGCATAGAAGAATTAAGAAGCTCAGTATCAAAACTAATCAACAAAACCGTTACAATAGACGTTGTTGAAGTAGCTAGAATTGATGCAGATGCACAACTTGTATCTGAGTCAATTGCATTGCAATTAGAAAAACGTATTGCATTCAGAAGAGCAATGAAACAAGCTGTTCAAAGAACAATGAGATCAGGTGTTCAAGGTATCAAAATCATGGTATCAGGAAGACTTGGCGGAAATGAAATCGCTCGTTCAGAATGGGTAAAAGAGGGAAGAATTCCTCTTCAAACCTTAAGAGCAGATGTAGATTACGGATTCGCTGAAGCAGATACTATGATGGGTAAAATCGGCGTAAAAGTTTGGATTTTCAAGGGCAATTTAATGCCGGGTGAACAAGCAGATGCAAACGTTAAGATGAAAAAATCTGCAAATGGTGAAGAAAAATCACTAGGTGGCAGAAGAAAAAAACGTGGAGCTCAAGCTCAATCAACCCAAGCAAAAGCTGAAACCCCATCTGAAAAAGAATAAATTAGTAAAAAAATAATTAGGAGCGAAAAACAACCATGTTAATGCCCAAAAAGACAAAATATCGTAAAAAGATGAAAGGAAGAATGAATGGTTCTGAGACCAGAGGTACAGAACTTGAGTTCGGCAGCTACGGCTTGCAAGCTTGTGAACCAGCATGGATTACAAGCAGACAAATAGAAGCTGCAAGAAGAGCAATGACTCGTGAAATAAAAAGAGGCGGAAACGTCTGGATAAAAATTTTCCCGGATAAACCGATTACGGCAAAACCAGCTGAAACTCGTATGGGTAAAGGTAAAGGTGCACCGGAATATTGGGTAGCAGTAGTAAAACCGGGCAGAATTATGTTCGAATTAGAATATTCTGAAAGAGATGTTGCGGTTAATGCTCTTGAATTAGCAGCTCAAAAACTTCCAATTAAAGTAAAAGTCGTTGAGAAATAGGTGATGACAATGAAATTAGAAGAAATGCGTGAAAAAACAGTTGAAGAACTACAAACAGCAGTAGTTGATTTCAAAAAACAATTATTTGATTTGAGAGTTCAAAAATCTTTGCAAAAGTTGGAAAATACCGCTGAAATCGGTAATTTAAAGACTAAAATTGCACAAGCAAAAGCTGTAATTAAAGAAAAACAAGTAACAAAATAATTAAGAGGTAACAGAACAAAATGCCTAAAAAGGAAAAACAAGGTGTTGTCGTAAGTGACAAAATGGATAAAACAGCTGTTGTAAAGGTAGCTGAATTTAATCCTCACCCGAAATATAAAAAGATTATCGAAACAACAAGAAACTATAAGGCTCATGATCCTGAGAACACTTGTGGCGAAGGTGATGTAGTCAGAATAGTTGAATCAAAACCAATGTCTGGTGACAAACGTTGGCAAGTTGTTGAAGTAATTCAAAAGGCTAAATAGTTTAGCTGAAGAGTTAAGTTAATCCAAAGGATGAATAAAAATGATACAACAAGAAACCAGATTACAAGTAGCAGATAATACAGGTGCCAAAGAGCTTCTATGCATTCGTGTAATGGGTAGCTCAAACAGAAAATATGCACGTGTAGGAGATGTTATAGTAGCAACTGTAAAAGATGCTACACCAAACATGACTGTTAAAAAATCTGATGTAGTTAGAGCAGTAGTTGTTAGAACTAAAGCTGATATCAAAAGACAAGACGGATCAGTAATCAGATTTGATGAAAATGCAGCAGTAATTATTAACAAAGACGGCAACCCGAGAGGCACTCGTGTTTTCGGACCTGTTGCCCGTGAGCTTAGAGATAAAAACTTTATGAAAATAATTTCTCTTGCTCCAGAGGTTATATAGGAGAATCGAAATGAAAAGAGTAAAAAAACCCGTAGAACAACACGATTTGCATGTTAAAACAGGTGACAAAGTGGTTGTTATCTCAGGTAAAGATAAAGGCAAAGTTGGCAATGTAAAGAAAATTGTTACATCTGAAAACAAAGTTATTGTTGAAGGTGCTAACATGATTACAAAGGCAACAAAACCAAATCCGATGGCAGGCGTACAAGGCGGTTTAATAAAGATGGAAGCAGCAATGGACTCATCAAAAGTTATGCTATATTGTCCATCTTGTGAAAAAGCTACAAGAGTTAAATTCGAAGTCAAAGGTGATAAAAAAGTCCGCATTTGTAAAAAATGTGGCGAACAATTAGATGTATAGGTATGGGTATCTTATTTTTGTAGTAAAATGAAGATACATTCTACGAAGGAAAAATAAAAATGACAACAACAAAAAATTTAAGAACAAAATACAATGAAGATGTAAAACCTGCATTGCAAGAACAGTTCAAATATGAAAATATTCATCAAATTCCTATGTTAAACAAAGTCGTTGTAAATATGGGCGTTGGTGAAGCCAGTCACAATTCAAAGTTAGCTGAAGCAATCGTGGCTCAATTGACTAAAATTTCAGGTCAAAGAGCTGTAGCTACAAAGGCTAAAAAATCAATCGCTGCTTTCAAATTAAGAGAAGGTTCACCGGTTGGTTGTATGGTTACTTTGCGTGGCGAAAGAATGTATGACTTCTTGCAAAAGCTTATTTGTGTAGTTCTTCCGAGAATTCGTGACTTTAGAGGTATAAGCTCAAAAAGTTTCGATGGCAGAGGAAATTATACATTAGGTTTGAAAGAACAATCATTGTTCCCTGAAATTTCATACGATGAAATCGATACAGTTTTAGGTATGAATATTTCAATAATTACAACTGCTAAAACAGATGAAGAAGCTAGAGCTTTGCTAAAAGAGCTCGGTATGCCATTTAAAAAATAACAAAGGAGTAACACGTGGCTAAGAAAGCAATGATAAACAAAGAACAAAGAAGAGAAGCTCTTGCAGCAGCAGGAAAATATCCTACAGTAAGACTTCACAACAGATGTTCTATTTGTGGTAGACCTCACGGATTCCATAGAGATTTCGGTCTTTGCAGAATTCACTTAAGAGAAATGGCTCACAGAGGATTATTACCCGGCGTAACTAAAGCTAGTTGGTAATTATTAAGAATACTTGAAAAAGTTAGACTTTTAATTTTCAATTGCCTTTGGATATACTGCTAGAGCAGGGAGGCTTGAGGTTATAAACGTATTTTCGTTTTAATATCTTCAGTCGCCATAAAAACAAAACGTTTAGTAAGTAGATAAAGGATACAAAAATGACTACAGATTCAATAGCAGATATGCTAACAAGAATTAGAAATGCAAATATTGTTTCTCATAAAGATGTTAAAATGCCAAGTTCAAAACTTAAAGTTGAACTTGCTAAATTACTTAAAGATGAGGGTTACATAGCTGGTTATTCAGTTGATGAATCAGGCAAATTTAAGGTTTTAAACATTGAATTAAAATATGATGAGAAAAATAAACCAGTAATCACAAACTTAAGAAGAATTTCTAAACCGGGTTTGAGAACTTACTCAAAATCTAAAGATCTTCCACAAGTTTTGGGTGGTATGGGAATTGCTGTTATCAGTACAAGTAAAGGCTTGTTAACTGACAGAAAAGCAAAAAATGAAAAATTAGGCGGTGAAATCCTTTGCTACGTTTGGTAGTGAAGTTACCTGTAAATAGTACATAAGCCCGATATTTGAGTGTAATCGGTAGAAAAACTCAAGTATAATAAATTAGTAAAATATACCAAAAGGAGAAAAAATGTCACGTATAGGAAGATTGCCTGTTGAAATTCCATCAGGCGTTGATGTAAAAATTGATGGTCAAAAAATTACAGCTAAAGGACCTTTAGGGACTGAAGAAGTAGAAGTAAGACCGGAAATTTCATTAAAAATAGAAGACAACCATGTCATTGTCACAAGAGCTGATGAATCAAGATTGTGCCGTTCACTTCACGGTTTGTCAAGAACATTGGTTGCAAATGCAATTAATGGTGTAAAAAATGGTTTTGAGAAAAAACTTGAAATTGTTGGTGTAGGTTATAGAGCCGCAATGCAAGGAAATACCTTGAATTTAGTTTTAGGTTATTCTCACCCGATTAATATCGAAGCACCTCAAGGAATCAAAATCGCAGTTGAAGCTAATACAAAAATCACAGTAACCGGTTCGAATAAACAAACAGTCGGTGATGTTGCAGCTGCAATCAGATCAAAACGTCCTCCTGAAGTTTACAAAGGAAAGGGTGTTAAATACGAAGGTGAACATATCAGAAGAAAAGCCGGTAAAACAGGTAAAAAATAGGTTTTAAAGTGATATAGTTTATCAATTTATAATATGTATAATTAAAATTGCCAATATAAACCCTTGTAAAACGCAAGAAGGTTTTGGTGAAAGGAAATAAAAATGATTTCAATTAAGAACAGAAAAGCACAAGCTCAAAAAAGACATAAAAGAATAAGAGTTAAAATTGAAGGAACTACAGAAGCTCCGAGATTAGCAGTTTACAGAAGTACAAAGCACATTTATGCTCAAATCATTGATGATGTAAAACGTGTTACAATATGTGCAGCTTCTTCAATCGATAAGGATTTGAAAGAAAAATTGGCTCACGGTGGAAACATTGATTCTGCAAAAGTTGTCGGTGAAGCTTTGGCTAAAAAAGCGATTGCAAAAAACGTTAAAGATGTCGTTTTTGACAGAGGCGGATTCGTTTATCATGGTCGTGTTGCAGCTTTAGCTGATGCGGCGAGAGAAGGCGGATTAAACTTCTAGTAAGTTAAATAAGCAATGATTAAAAAGCACTTTCTTATGAAGGTGCTTTTTAAATGTTTTGATTTTTTGTAATAAAGGCTCCATTTTCATTGGAGTCTATTGTGTATATTTTTACGTTTTCCAAATATTTTTTGTCAAAATGCAGTGTATCGACAGAGGTAATAACAGTTTGAGTATTTTCGCCAATTGCGTCGAGCAAATAATTTTGTCTTAGATTATCGAGCTCAGCCAAAACATCGTCTAGAAGCAAGATTGCATTTTCGCCTGTTTTGTTCTTTATAATTTGAAGTTCAGCTAGTTTAAGTGCAAGGACTATAGTTCTTTGTTGACCTTGTGATGCAAATTTTTTTGAGTCGATATTATTGATGTAAAATGACAAATCATCTCGATGAGGTCCAATGACTGATTGGGCTCTAATGATTTCTTCTTGTTTTTTTAGGTTTAAATTTTCGTTAAATTGTTTTAATATTTCTTCGATGTTTGGCGTGTTGTTTTCATCAGCAAAAACATTTCCGCAAATTGTCGAGTTGTATTCAAGTTTTAGGTTTTCTGATTTTGAAATTTCAGAATGTTTTTTATTTGCTATTTTCTGAATTTCCTTGAGAAAATTGAGTCTTATAAATATAATATTGCTTCCTGCTATTGCGAATTGTTCGTTCCATACATCTAAAATTGAAGTATCAGAAGATAGATTTGTTTTTAGAGATTTCAAATAATTATTTTTCTGGATGCGAATTTTGTTGAATTTAGCGAGTCTGTCAATATAGGCAGGATAAATTTGGCTAATTGCTAAATCGAGCCATTTTCTTCTGTCATCAGGTGCACCTCTTAAAAGCAATAAATCCGATGAAGAAAAGCTTACAGTAGAAAGGCAAGAGATAAATTCAGCCGATTTGCTTTTTTTGAGCCCGTTAATTTTAAGGATTTTTTTCTTAGGCGGATTTATTAATATATCAAGTTCAATTTCGATATCGTTTTTGTTGAAACCAGCTTTTATCGAAGCGAATTGAGAGCCCCATTTTATTAATTCTGCATCAGTTTTTGCTCGAATAGAGTTCAGCGAGGAAAGATAATATATTGCCTCAAGAAGATTAGTTTTGCCTTGAGCATTTTTGCCAATTAATAGGATTTTTTTTGAAGACAAATCAATAGATAAATCCTCGTAGTTTCTATAATTTTTAAGCTGAATATTATTTATAAACATAAGTTTATTATAGCAGATACACCAAATTTCTGGCGTTTGTGATGAAAATTTGTTATTATTAGAAAAAAGTTTGTATGGGGGCATAATGGATTTTACAGAAGAAAAAAATGCAATTATTGAAATAGGAAAGAAACTATATTTCAAGAATTTGACATCAGGAACATCAGGCAATATAAGCATGCGTCTTGGCGACGGTTTTTTGGTTACCGCTACAGGTACAGCACTTGGCGATTTGTCGATGGAAGATGTGGTTTTCGTCGACATCAACGGGCAGCCATTAATAGAGGGTAAAAATCCTTCATCAGAAAGTTTTTTGCATTTGGCAATATATAAAAAAAGGCCTGATTTGAATGCTATTGTTCATTGTCATGCACCTTATGTGTGTACGTTTGCAGTTGCCCATAAAGATTTGGACATGCCAATAATGGCAGAGAACGTTTTGTATTTTGGAAAAATTCCTATTGCAGAATATGCGATGCCGTCATCAAAAGAGCTTGTAGATAATACAGCAAAGCTGTTTGCTCGCTATGATGCAGTTTTAATGGCAAATCATGGCATTATATGCGGTGATAAAACTCTACGTCATGCTTTTTATAAAACTGAAACAGCAGAAACCTATGCACAGGTTGCAGTTTTTTCTAAATTATTAGGCGAGCCGAAGTTACTTGATGAAAAAGCTCTAAAAGACTTACAAATATTAAAAAAACAGCTTACACATTAATAAGCATGGCACCTTGATAAGAGTTTCTGCGTTTAAATTCCGCATCTAATTTGTTTATAAGCACCCATTTTTTTTCAAGCCAAGAAGGTTGGACTCGTTCAGATTTCAAACCATTGCCGGCAAATCTTTCTAAAACCACGTTAGGTGGAAGTAGCTCTAAAAAGTCGCAGACAGTTTCAACGTATTCATCTTCGCTCATTAGGTGTATTTGTCCATTTTGATATAATTCAGCAAGTTTTGTGTTTTTTAATACGCAAAGCATGTGGATTTTGACGCCGTCTATTCCCATGTCCCCGAGAACCTTTGCTGTTTCAAGCATGTCTTTTTTTGATTCATTTGGCAGTCCTAAAATAACATGGGCACATATATTTATATTATGTTTTTTTGTGATTTGGCATGCTTTTTCAAAACACTTAAAGTCATGCCCCCTATTAATATATTTAAGGGTTTTGTCATGAATACTTTGCAAACCGTATTCGAGCCAAGTATAGTAATTTTTTGTGTATGAGCCGATAAGCTCAAGCTTTTTCTCGTCGACGCAATCGGGTCTGGTTCCGATAGAGATGCCCACGACATCTTCATGAGAGAGAGCTTCGTCATAAATTTTCTTTAAAACGGAAACCTCTGCGTACGTGTTAGAGTAGGCTTGGAAGTAAACGAGGAACTTTTTTGCAGAAAATCTGTCTTTAATTGTGGAAACACCGATTTCCAATTGTTCTTTGACCGATAGATTATTAGAATACAGTTGAGAGAAGCTACCTGAGCCATCGCAGAAGATACAGCCATCTTTAGAGATATAGCCGTCTCTGTTTGGACAAGTAAAACCCGCATCTAAAGTCACTTTGTAGACTTTTTCTCCAAAGAGATTTTTTAAATGCGAGCTAAATTGATTATATCTTTTGTCAGAATTATAGAAAAGCATGACAAAAAATATTATTGATTGTTTTGTTCATCAGATGGTAAAGGGGGATAAAGATAGTGTTCGCCACAGTTTGGGCAAATGACTTCTTGTTGTTTACCGTCTTCAAGGGCAACGACTTCAAAAAGAGTTCTGCAGCTTGATTGAACGCATCTTATAGCCCAAGTCGGGCGAATAATTCTAGCCATTAGAAAAGCCTTTCAATTAACTATGTATCACAAACTATAATATATTATATGGGTAATAAATACAAGGATATAAATTTTTGTAAACCCGAAAATAGCTGTAAATAGAGAGTTTAAAAAAAAAGACAAAAAACTTGAAAAGACATGTTGTTTTCAGAAAATATTTGAGTTAAAGTAATAAATGTGATAAGTAAATGTCACGGAACCACGAAGTAAGTTAAACCTACTTCAAGGTGAGCCGAGAGGCACGGTGATCGCGAATGATACCGAGAAGCCCGGCGAATGTTAATCTTGATAAAAATTAAAGGCTTGACATTAAACTTTGTGGTGATAATATAGAACTTGCCCTTGAAACGGCAAACACTAAAAAGTCGAGATTCGTTGGAATAAGACACAGTCGAAAATCTGAAAATAAAATAAAAAAGAGATTGTTGACACTCAAAATTTTTGAAGTATGATAATAAATGTCGCTACGAGAGAGTGGAAAACAAATCTCAAATAAAATAAAAAAGGTTGTTGACATTAAACTTTGAAGTGATAAACTTGAAAACGTCGGAAACGACAGAATGAAAGATAAAATAAAGATTTGATGGAATGGTGAATTAGTTTAGTGAAGCTAAATTTGCTGTCCAAAAAACAAATTGAACTTTGAAAACAGAATACTGAAAACGATATATACCTGTTGATTTGAAATAAATGAAACGGACAAAATAGAAGCAAGTCGAGCAATCATATCCGCAAGGATGTGATGATGGACATAAACTTTTCTGACAATGGAGAGTTTGATCCTGGCTCAGGACGAACGCTGGCGGCGTGCTTCATACATGCAAGTCGAACGAGAAGCTAGAGCTTGCTCTAGTGGAAAGTGGCGGACGGGTGAGTAACACGTAGGAAATCTGCCCTAGAGAGGGGGACAACAGTTGGAAACGACTGCTAATACCCCATATGAGCTTGGTTGAGATACCAATCTTGAAAACTCCGGTGCTCTAGGATGAGCCTGCGTCTGATTAGCTAGTTGGTGGTGTAATGGACCACCAAGGCGACGATCAGTAGCTGGTTTGAGAGGATGATCAGCCACAATGGGACTGAGACACGGCCCATACTCCTACGGGAGGCAGCAGTAGGGAATTTTGCGCAATGGGGGAAACCCTGACGCAGCAACGCCGCGTGATTGACGAAGCCCTTCGGGGTGTAAAGATCTGTCAGTAGGGACGAATAATGACGGTACCTACAGAGGAAGCACCGGCTAACTCCGTGCCAGCAGCCGCGGTAATACGGAGGGTGCAAGCGTTGTCCGGAATCATTGGGCGTAAAGCGTTCGTAGGCGGCATATCAAGTCTGGTGTTAAAGCCCGAGGCTCAACCTCGGTTCAGCACTGGATACTGATAAGCTAGAATGTGGTAGAGGTAAAGGGAATTCCTGGTGTAGCGGTGAAATGCGTAGATATCAGGAGGAACACCGGTGGCGTAAGCGCTTTACTGGGCCATTATTGACGCTGAGGAACGAAAGCCGGGGGAGCAAATGGGATTAGATACCCCAGTAGTCCCGGCCGTAAACGATGGATACTAGGTGTTGCGGGTATCGACCCCTGCAGTGCCGTAGCTAACGCGATAAGTATCCCGCCTGGGGAGTACGCACGCAAGTGTGAAACTCAAAGGAATTGACGGGGACCCGCACAAGCGGTGGAACATGTGGTTTAATTCGAAGCAACGCGAAGAACCTTACCAGGGCTTGACATCTAACAAACCTCGATGAAAGTTGAGGGTGCTCTTCGGAGAATGTTAAGACAGGTGGTGCACGGTTGTCGTCAGCTCGTGTCGTGAGATGTTGGGTTAAGTCCCGCAACGAGCGCAACCCCTATTATTAGTTGCTAATATCGGTATACTGATATTGAGCTCTCTGATAAGACTGCCGGTGATAAACCGGAGGAAGGTGGGGATGACGTCAAATCATCATGCCCCTTATGCTCTGGGCTACACACGTGTTACAATGGCTAGGACAACGAGCAGCCAACTCGCGAGAGTGAGCAAATCTCTTAAACCTAGTCTCAGTTCGGATCGTAGTCTGCAACTCGACTACGTGAAGTCGGAATCGCTAGTAAACGCAGATCAGCACGCTGCGTTGAATACGTTCCCGGGTCTTGTACACACCGCCCGTCACACCATGGAAGTCGATCACGCCCGAAGTAGGTGAGCTAACCGTAAGGAAGCAGTCTCCTAAGGCAGGGTTGGTGACTGGGGTGAAGTCGTAACAAGGTAGCCGTACCGGAAGGTGTGGCTGGATCACCTCCTTTCTAGGGAGATACGAAAAATCTAGTTATTTTTCATATCCCAGGTCGAAGACGTTGAAACAATTTGGTTTTTAAAACTTGGACAATTCATTTTCCAAATTGCGGAGTCTTAAATTAATAGGTATGTTTTCAGATATTCTACTTTCAGGGTTTAATTACCTTGACGACGAGATTGAATAAAATCAATCAAGTTAGTTTGTACATTGACAACTGCATAGAATTATAAAGTGTATACGAGATAAAAGAAAACACAAAATGTTATCAAAAATATCTAATATATACGTAATCATCAATGTTTTGTAGTAGAAATACTACTTACATAGGTAAAGCTACAAAGTGCTAATGGAGAATGCCTTGGTACTGACAGCCGAAGAAGGACGCGCATGTCTGCGATAAGCCACGGGGAGTTGACAAGAAACCTTGATCCGTGGGAATCCGAATGGGGAAACCCTCTAAGGTTAAAACCTTAGAATCCTTAGATGAATACATAGTCTAAGAGAAGGAAAGCCTGCGAACTGAAACATCTTAGTAGCAGGACGAAAAGAAAATAAACTAATGATTCCGAAAGTAGCGGCGAGCGAAATCGGAAGAGCCTAAACATTATGTACGTGATAAACTGCAATTGTTGTGCATAGTGGGTTGTGGGACTTACAGAATATCTTGCAGGATATTCAAAGAGTTACAAAATTGATTGTTAAATGAATACAACTGGAAAGTTGAGCCATAGACGGTGATAGCCCGGTAATTGAAAGCAATCAGTCTCTTGTAAGTATCCCGAGTAAGGCGGGGCACGTGAAACCCTGTCTGAATCCTCCGCGACCATGCGGAAAGGCTAAATACTAGTCAGTGACCGATAGTGAACGAGTACAGTGATGGAAAGGCGAAAAGAACAGTGAGAAGCTGAGTGAAATAGAACCTGAAACCGTTAGCATACAACCAGCTGGAGCACTATTAATAGTGTGACAGCGTTCCTGTTGAAGAATGAGCCGGCGAGTTATCTTATGTTGCAAGGTTAAGGAGTTTATATCCGGAGCCATAGCGAAAGCGAGTCTGAATAGGGCATTAAGTAACATGAGATAGACCCGAACCTTGGCGATCTAACCATGACCAGAATGAAGCGTAGGTGATACTACGTGGAGGTTCGAACGGACTGATGTTGAAAAATCAGCCGATGAGTTGTGGTTAGGGGT